>NZ_JBVJOT010000027.1:0-25820 GCF_055583025.1 Streptomyces sp. NPDC104831 | reverse complement strand
TGTAGCGGTAGATGTTCCCCGCCGAGTTCACACCCCACACGTTCGTACGCGACCCCACCGCGATCCGCACCAACGCACCGGAGATCTGCTTCCAGTCGGCCATACCGCCGGCTCCTTTCCGCTCGGGAAGTGCTGCCCCCGTATGCTCTCCGGGCGGAACGATTCACCATGTGAGCCGATTTACAGAGTGATCCTCTTTATTGTCCTGAAGGGCGCGTTTCCCGGCGTGACCACCGGGGGCCACTGGCCCGCACCGGCGCCCCGTCGGGCCGACGTGACGCGAACCGGTCTCATCCGTGCAGGCTATACACGGATAAGACGTTGACGCTCCTATAAGATCATCCGCTCTATAGACTCCGCGAATGACCAGTGATCCCCTCCGCCTCACCGTCCTGGGGTGCGCCACGCCCCATGCCACCGTGGACAACCCGTGTTCCGGCTACCTGGTGACCGGCGGGGGCACCCGCCTCTGGATGGACGCGGGCAGCGGGACGCTGGCGCGGTTGCAGCGGTACGTCCGGCTCGACGAGGTGGACGCGATCTGGATCTCGCACCTGCACGCCGATCACAGCGCGGACCTGCTCACCGCGTACTACGCGGTGCTGTTCGCGAACACCCGGTTCGAGGCGCCCATCCCGCTGTACGGGCCGGTGGGCATCGCCGACCGGCTGGCCCACTTCCTGACCAACACCTCGACGCGCAGCCCGGTCGAATCCGCTTTCGACGTCCACGAGTTGCACGACGGGCACCAGGCGCGCGTCGGCGGTCTCACCCTGACCACCCGGGCGGTGGAGCACGGCATCCCGGCCTTCGCCGTACGCGTGGAGGCCAAGGGCCGCTCGCTGGTCTACTCGGGGGACACGGCGCCGTGCGCGAACCTCACGCGGCTGGCCGAGGGGTGCGACGCGCTGCTGTGCGAGGCCGAGAGCGACCGGGCGCCGGCCGAGGGCCCGCAAGTGCACCACACGCCCGAGGACACCGGCGACACCGCCGAGGCGGCGGGGGCCGGCCGGTTGCTCGTCACCCACGTCGGGCCTTCCCTCACCCCGCGGGAGGCGGTGGCACGCGCCTCGGCCCGGTACCGCGGCCCCGTCGACTACCCCGCCCCCGGCGCCACCTTCCCGATCGCGTGACCGCACACCGCCGCCCCCGCCGCCGGGCGCCCGGTGTCCATGACCGGTGGCCGGCCGCCGCACGGCCGGGCGACCGGGCAGCCGGCGAGCCGGTCCGGATCGGCCGTCGGCGCGCGGCTGCTCCACCGCGCCCGGCCGCGCGGCACCGTGGAGGTCCGCGGCATCACCGGCGCCGGAGGCTCGCGCCGCCCTCCCGGCACGGCGCTCACGCGCCGGTGACCCCGTCGATCCGCTCGCGGATGAGGTCCGCGTGACCGTTGTGGCGGGCGTATTCCTCGATCATGTGCGTCAGGATCCAGCGCAGGGAGACCTCCTGGGAGCCGACGCGGGCCGCCCGCCGTTCGGGCAGGCGGCCGGAGTCGTCCGGTGACGCGCGGGCGATCAGCCCCCGGCCCCGGGCGACCTCCGCCTGCCAGGCGGTCATGGCCTCGCCGAGTCCGCGCTCCGGCAGGAGGGCGAAGCCGTCCGGGTTGTCCTCCCCGAAGACCGGTGGCAGGTCCCGGCCGACGAACACCCGCTGGAACCAGTTGCGTTCCACCTCGGCCATGTGCTGCACGATACCCAGCAGCGTCATCGGCGACGGCGGCACCGCGGCGAGCCGTAGCCGGCGGTCGTCCAGGCCGGAACACTTCCAGGCGAGGGTCGCGCGGTGGAAGTCCAGCCAGGCCTCCAGCGTGGCGCGCTCGTCGGCGTGCACGGGCGGGACGGGCCGTCCGTCAGGTGTCGTCCTCATGCGCACACCCTGACCGCGTTCGCCGCGGTTCACGCCCGTCTTCGCCACCGACGAACACCCGCGGGGCGCTCCGCGCCCTCACAGGCCCCCGCCGCCGGGCGCGGCCGCCTCCAGGTCCGTGATCGTGCCCGACATGATCGTGCGTACGTGTGCGGTGATGTGTTCGACCGGCCAGTCCCACCAGGCCACCGCCAGGAGCCGGGCGATGTCCTCCTCGGAGTAGCGGGTGCGGACGAGCCGGGCCGGGTTGCCGCCGACGATGCCGTAGTCGGGGACGTCGCGGGTGACGACGGCGCCGGAGCCGATGACGGCGCCGTGGCCGATCCGGACGCCCGGCAGGACGGTCGTGCCGTGGCCGAACCAGACGTCGTTGCCGACGACGGTGTCGCCCCGGTTCGGCAGTCCGGTGAGCAGGTCGAAGTGGTCGGCCCTGGAGCCGCCCATGGTGGGGAACGGGAAGGTCGAGGGGCCGTCCATGCGGTGGTTGGCGCCGTTCATGAGGAACCGCACTCCCGTGCCCAGGGCGCAGAATCTGCCGATGATCAGCTTCTCCGGGCCGTAGTGGTAGAGCACGTTGCGCGTCTCGAACGCGGTCGGGTCGTCCGGGTCGTCGTAGTACGAGTACTCCCCGACCTCGATCAGCGGGGACTTGACGAGGGGTTTGAGCAGCACCACCCGCGGCTGCTCGGGCATCGGGTGCAGGACCGTCGGGTCGGCGGGCACGGGCATGGCAGGCGGTTCCTCGGTGGTGGGGAGGCGGTGGCGAACCGGTCCATGATCGCGCCGGCCGGCCGTCCGGGGACACCGGTTTTCCGGCGGGGAGGCCGAAGCCCGTGACGGCGGATGTCCGGTGGCCGCCACCGGCGGCGCCGGTGTAAGAGCGGCGCACCGGGCGGGCTGTCACCGTCTGGGGCATACCTCCCGCGCACTTCTGTTGATCATATGACCAATCCGCTTTCGTGCTTCGGCGCCGGCCTGGCAGGGACATCACAGGAGTGACCGCCCTTCCCCGCGAGGAGGCCGCATGGTAAGCGTCGAACGTCTGCTGGCCGACTGCCTGGACGACGCACGTGCCGAGCCCCTGGGCACCGTCCCCCTCACGGCGGAGGACCCTTGCTACGCGGCGGCCCGCCGGACCTTCCTGGCAGCCGGTGTCGAGGCCCTGCGCGCCCACGCGCCC
The DNA here is from genome assembly GCF_055583025.1 of Streptomyces sp. NPDC104831. Classification (NCBI taxonomy): domain Bacteria; kingdom Bacillati; phylum Actinomycetota; class Actinomycetes; order Kitasatosporales; family Streptomycetaceae; genus Streptomyces; species Streptomyces sp. NPDC104831. Next base: position 22,774 of record NZ_JBVJOT010000027.1, on the reverse strand, counting down.
GAGGCCGGCTGGGTGCAGCTCGGCCTGCGTGCCGCGCCGTCCCCGCCCTACGGCGGGCTCGCCGCCGCCGCCCGCGAACTGCTGGGCACCGGGCAGGCCCGCGACTTCTTCTTCGTGCACAAACCCCCGGGACTGCGCGTCCGGTTCCTCGCGGCGGAGCCGGCCCGGGCACCGGAACTGCGCGCCGCCCTGCTGCGGCACCTGGAGCCGGCCCGGGCCGAGGACGCCCGGGGGCGGCCCGTGCCCGGCGTGTACGAACCGGAGACCTACCTCTTCGGCGGTCCCCGCTCCATGCCCTGGGTGCACGCGTTGTTCACCGCCGACTCCCGGGCCTGGCTGGACGTGCACACCGCCGTGGCCGGTGCCCCGGCACCCGCCGGCTGGCGGGTGTCCCTGGCGCTGCTGCACGCCGTGTTCGACGGGCTGGGGATCGTCGGCTGGGAGCACCGGGGGGTCTGGCAGGTCGTACGGGAGGAGACCGGGCGGCGGCTGCCGGGCGGCCTCGGCGATCCCGACCTGCGCCGGGCCGCCGCCGGGATCCGCGCCTACTGGGAACAGGGCCCCGACGACCGGCTCCAGGCCCTGCCGAAGGTCTGGCGGGACGTGGTCGCCGAGCATCTGGCGGCGGTGGGGCAGGCCGCGGAGCGCTGGCGCACCCGCTATTTCGCCTCCGGTGACGCCACGGTCGGCCCGCGCCGGGCCGCCGCCCACCACGTGATCTTCCACTGGAACCGGGGCGCGCTCCCCACGGCACGCCAGTGCCTGCTCACCGAGGCGCTCGCCGCCGACGGCCGGGAGGGGGCGGACTGACATGGGGCACGTACCGGCGCGGGCGGCCGGATCCACCGGCACCCCCGGCGCGACGCTCGGGGCCACGGCGCTGCTGCGGCTGGGCGGCATGCCCGGCGCGGCCTGGACCGCCGGCGCCGCCGAGCACCTCTTCGAGGGCGCCGCCCGGCACGCCGACACCACCGAGCGGCTCGCCGCACAGGCCCGCGCGCTGGCCGAGCGGCTGGGTGCCGAGGTCGTTCCGCACCCGTCGCTGGCCCCCGCCGACCGGGGCGCCGTACTCGCCCTGCGGCGGCGGCTGCACTCCGGCGCGGCACCCGGGGCCCCCGACTGTGTGCTGCTGGAGCGCTCGCCCGCCGTGCCCGCCGACCTCGCCGGGCAGGCCCGCGCCCTGCTGCGCGGCGCCGAGGCCGCCGGGGCGGCGCTGACCCGGCTGCGGCAGGCGGTCGAGGCCGAGCAGCGGCGGGTCGCCGAGCAGGCGTGGCGTACGGCGGGCTCCAGCCCGGTGATGCGCGCGTTCCTGGACTGCGCCGCGCCGGGACTCGCCGGCGACATCGAACGACGGCTCGCCGAGGGCCAGTCCTGGTCCGGGAGGCAACTGCGAAAACGTACCGCCTATCTGTGGCGCATCGTGGGGCGGGCCGCCGTGAAGACCACGCCGCGCGGCTGGGCGGGCCAGATCGCCGCGCTCCCCGTGACCGGCGGACCGGACGGCTGCCCACCGCTCCTCGCACCCGGCACCTCCCTCGGGGACCTCGCCGCGATCGCCGTGGAGAACGTGCACCTCCTGCGGGCCGGCGCCGCCCCCGTCGATCTGCGCACCGCCGACCCGGCGACCCTGCTGGCGCCGACGCCCCTGCACTTCGCCGAACCGTCCGCCGGCGCCCCCGGCGACCCGCCCGGCCAGGTGCGCTGTCACGTCGTGGACCCCCGGGAACCCGGCCGGCTCCGGCAGATCGTGCTGCGCCGCACCCGCGTGCTGGAAAGCGTGCTGGCCCTCCTCGCCGACGGACCGCGCGCACTCGGCGAACTGGACCGCGTGCTGCCGTCGCTGAGCGCCCCGCCCGGCCGGCCGCCCGTGGCCGCGGCGGTGCTGCGCGGGTTCCTCCAGCACCTGCACGGGCTGGGCGTCGTACAGATCTGCCGGGCGCCCCGGCAGCACTGTTCCGGCTGGGTGCCGGCCGCGGCCGTCACCGCCACCGGTGCCCTGCCGCCGGTGCCGGCGGGCGGGGCGGACGACTGGTTCCTCGACTCCTACCGCCGGCTCGGCACCGACGCCGCCGTGCCCGCGGCAGCCGCCGCACGCGTCCTGCGCGGGCTGCGGACCGCGGCCCGGATCGCCGCCCTCCAGGAGGCCGACCGGCCCGCCGAACCCCCGGAGCGGCAGTCCTGGTTCGCCGGACTGACCGATCGGGCGCGCCCCATCGGCGAACTCCTCGCCGACCGGCTCGGCGCCGACGAACCGCCGCCCCCCGCCCGCCGCTACACCGGCTGGCCCCCCGCCCGCGACCCCGCCGGCGGCTACGCCCGGCTGCTGGACCACCTGGACGCCGCCGCCCGCTTGGGCACGGCCCGCCTCGACCTCGACGACGCTTTGCTGGACTCGCTCGGCGCACCGCCCGGCGACGCCGTGCTGCCGCCCTGGCCGGTCGACTGCCTGCTGCGCCCGCTGGCCCCGTCCGCCGGCGGCGGCCCGGTGGCCGTGCTGGAGACCGCCTCGTCCGCCGGGGTGCTCGACGCCCGGTTCGCCGACGGACTGCGCACCCTGCACGGCGGGTACGGCAACAGCGACGCCTACCGCGCGTTCCTCGCCGCCGTCGAGGACCGCACCGGGGTCCGCTTCGTCGACCTGCTGGTGCCGCCCCTCGCCGAGCGGTCCGCCAACGCCGTGCGCCGTCCGGTGCTGACCCGCTGGTGGACCGGCGACCCGGATCCCACGCCGTACTACGGCTCGCCCGGCCGGCACGCGCGCTACCTCCCGCTGGACCGCGTCAGCCTGCGGCGCGCGCACGGCCGGATCATCGCCGAGGCGGACGGCCGGCGTGTCATCCCCGTCTACCTGGCCACCCGCTCCCCCGCCCCGCCCTACGACACCCTGGTGCGGCTGCTGCTCGCGGCGGGCCATCCGGCCTCCTCGTACCTGGTGCGCCTGGACGCGCTGGACGCGGCGCTGCCCGGCCGGCCCCGGCTGCCCCGGCTGACCGCGGGCGGCGACCTCGTCCTCGCCCCGGCCACCTGGCGGATCGACCGCGGCCGGCTGTGGGAGCCGGGTGACGACCTGCTCGCCAAGGTCCGCGCCCTCGCCCTGCTGCGCCGGTCCGCGGGCCTGCCCCGGCACGCGTTCGCGCGCACCGCCCCCGGCACGAAACCGGTCCCCGTGGACCTCGCGTCGCTGACGGCCGTCCAGCTGATCGAGCGGCTGTGCGCCCGGCAGGCGGGCACCGCGCTGCTCCTGGAGGAGATGCTGCCGGCGCCCGAAGACCTGCTCCTGCGCGACCCGCTGCACGGTGGTGCGGCAGTCGCCGCCCAGCTTCTGCTCCGGTTCCCCCACGACCGGTGTGCCGGCCGCCTCGCCGAGGCCGCCGCCGACGCCCTGGTCCCCGGCGGCCGGCCCGACGTCCCCGGCCCGTCCGCCAGGCGGCCCGCCGGGGCGGCCAACACCCGATGAGTGAACAGTGAAAGGGGAAGTCCCGTGTCCGGAAACGAGATCACCGAACTCGACACGCTGATCAGCGACCTCGAGGAGCGGATCACCGACGAGGACCTGCCGTCCGTCTCGGCGTACACCCAAGGATGCAGCGGCGTGTGCACGATCATCGTCTGTGCCACGGTCGTCATCTGTGGATGACGACCTCCAGGAGCCGCCCGCCGGTGCGGGCGGCTCCGTCCGGCCCGCACGACGTGAGGAGGACGATGCCGCACGACACGGCAGTACCGACCGCCCCGCCGGACGAGGACGTCCACGGGATCGCCGTCCGCTACCTGCTGGAGTGGGCCGGGGCGCCCGAACGGGGCGGACACCGCTGCGACCCCGGGATCCCGGTGCTGGCACGGCTCGTCGCGGACGAACGGGCGGCGCCCGCCGCCGTGGCCGTGTGGTCCCGCACGGCCGGACGCGGGCCGTCCCATCCCGCCCTGTACGACGGGGGCCTGGCCGGCACGCTCGTCGGCCTGCGCCTGGGCGCCCGGGTGCTGCCCGGGCTCGGGACCGCGGCGGACCGGCTCGGCAGCCACCTCGCCGGGCGCCCACCGCGCTACCGCACCCGCGAGGTCGCGTTTCCCGACTACGACCTGATCTCCGGCCCGTCCGGCCTGCTGCTCGCCCTGTGCGCGACGCAACCGGCGCGGCCCGTGCCGCATCCGCTCGCCGCGCATCTCGCGCTGCTGTGCGACGAGGAGGAACTGGGGCGGCTGCGCGCGGGCCAGTACGCGGACCACCCCCTCCTGGCCTGGATGCAGGGCCGCGTCAACACCGGCGCGGGCCACGGCGTCGCCGGGCTCGTCACCGCGCTCACCGCGGCACTGCGCCGCACCGCCGCGGACCCGGACGTCGCCGCCGTCCTGTCCGGGGCGCTCGGCCGGGCCACCCGCTGGCTGGTCCGCCAGGCGTACGACGACGAGCGGGGCATCCGCACCTGGCCCGGCGCCGGACCCGCGCACCCCTCCTCGCCCGGGGCCGACCCCCGCCAGGCATGGTGCTACGGCACGCCGGGCGTCGCCTGGGCCCTGTGGGACGCCGCCGACGCCCTCGGGGACGGGGCCGCCGCCGACTGGGCGGCGACCGCCTTCACCACGCTCGCCGAGCACTACGACGAGACCTTCCACCTCTTCGGCGACACCCCCGGCGACCGTCTCGGGCTGTGCCACGGGGCGGCGGGCGTACTGGCGGTCGCCGACGCCTTCGACCGCCATGCCCGGCTGCCCGCGGCCGGCGCGCTGAAGGACCGGCTCGTCGGCCATCTGACGGCCCGGCTGGCCGCCCACCCGCTCGCCGCATGGCCCGCGGACCTCCTCACCGGCCTGCCGGGGGTGCTGGCCGCCCTGCTGACCGCCGCCCACGGGGCGCCCCGTGACTGGCTGCCCTGTCTGGGACTGCGCTGACCGCCGGCCCACGGCACCGGGCCGCTCCCCCACACCCGCCACCACGGACGCACGCCCTGCGCGCGGCTCCCGCCATCCGGCGGGGGTGGTCCGGCCACCTGCCGGATGGCCATGCCGCTCGACCTTCCCGGAGTGTGGGCACTGGACGACTACCACCGCCGGTCACCGGGCCGGTGAGGCGCCGCCCGTGCGGTGAAGGAGGTTCGGATGGTGACCGTGCGACTGACGATGCTGTGCGCGAACGACACGCCGGCCGGACCGGCCCAGGTCTTCGGGGACGGCTTCCCGGGCGGACACGGCCGGAGCGAGGCCGACCGCGTGCGGGCGGCCCTCCCGCCGTACGCGCGGGCCCTGCGGGCGCCCTCCGTCCGCTGCGCGCGGGTCGCCGAGGCCCTGGCGATCGAGACCGCGCCGGAGGAGGCCCTGCGCGATCTGGACTACGGCGCGTGGGACGGCCGCCTGCTCCAGGACATCGCGGCCGAGGACCCGCACGGCCTGTCCATCTGGCTGAGGGATCCGCGGGCCGCACCGCACGGCGGCGAGTCCGTCGCCCGGCTCTGCGCCCGCACGGCGGCATGGCTGACGGCGCTGCCGCCCGGCCCGGGGCGGGTACTCGCGATCACCGAGGCCGCGGTCGTCCGGGCCGCTCTGGTCCACGCCCTGGCCGTACCGGCCCGCTCCTTCTGGCAACTGCGGGTGCCGCCCCTGTCGGCCGTGACGCTGACGCTGCACGACGAGGGCCACTGGACCGTCCGGCTCGGGCGGCCCGCGGCGCCCCGGCGACCGCCGGCGGCCGAGGAGGACGCCCCCGTGGCCGCCCTCGCCCCGCACACGGGCCGGGAGCGTCTGTGCCTCGCCGGACGGCCGTGACCTGAGCGCCGCGCACGGCCGCGGCGGCGGGCGGCGACGCCCGGATCATCCCGTGGGCACCGGTCCGTGGACGCGGGACGCCCCCCGGCGGCGCGGTCGCGTCCGGCGTGGTACGAATCGGACACAGTACTCCCACACAGGCTGGAGCACACGTGATCCGGGTACTGGTGGTCGACGACGAAGCCCTGATCCGCACGGGCTTCCAGCGCATCCTGGACGCCGCCGACGGCATCGAGGTGGTCGGGGCGGTCTCCGGCGGCCAGGCCCTGCGGGCGGTGCGGGAGAGGCGCCCCGATGTCGTGCTGCTGGACATCCGCATGCCGGACGTGGACGGGCTCACCGTGCTGAGCGACATCCGCCGGCTGCCGGAGCCTCCGGTGGTGGCCATGCTGACGACGTTCGACATGGACGAGTACGTGGAGACGGCGCTGCGCTCGGGCGCCGCCGGCTTCCTGCTGAAGGACACCGATCCGGAGGCGCTGCCGCCGGCGGTGCAGAGCCTGGCCCGCGGCGGCACGGTGCTGTCGCCCAAGGTCACGCGCACGGTGGTGGACGGCTATCTGAACGGCGGGACCCAGGAGCGCCCGCCCAAGGCGCTGGGACGGCTGACCGAGCGCGAGCGCGAGGTGCTGGTCCTGATCGCCGAGGGCCTGTCGAACGCCGACATCGCGGCCCGGATGCACCTGAGCACCGGCACCGTCAAGGACCACGTCAGCGCGATCCTGACCAAGCTGGAGGTCAGCGGCCGGGTCCAGGCGGCCCTGCTCGCCCAGCGCGCGGGACTCCTCGCCGAGGGCACGGGATGACCCGCCGACCGTCCCCGCTGCTCCTGGACGGCGTGGCCGTGGCCATGGCGCTCCTCGACGTGTGGGCGCACTGGGACATCGACGAGCCGTTGCGGATGGCCTGCGCGCTGGCCGCCGCGGTCGCCCTGCTGCTGCGCCGGCGGCAGCCGCTGCTCACCTTCCTGCTCACGCTGCCCGCCGTCCTGCTGTCCGACGCGGTCTTCGCCTGCCTGGCCGCGCTGTACACGCTCGCCTCGTCCAACCGGCCGCGGGCACTGCTGGTCGGGTGCGCCCTGGCGTTCGCGTTCAGCGACACGACCTCGCTGCCGTCGCCGGAGCTGGACCTGGCCCGCACCCCGACGCTGATCGCGCTCGGCTACAGCGCGGCCACGGCGGCGGCGGCCGTCTTCCTCGGCCAGCTGGTGCGGACCCGCCGGGATCTGTCGCTGCGGCTGACCGAGATCTCGGAGGCGCGTGACCACCAGCAGTTGCTGACCGCGCAGGCCGTCCTCGCCAAGGAACGCGCCCAGCTCGCCCGGGAGATGCACGACGTCGTCTCCCACCAGGTCAGCCTGATCGCCGTACGCGCCGGAGCGTTGCAGGTGGGCGCGGGCGACCCGGAGACCAGGGAGGCCGCGGCGACGATCCGGCGGCTGAGCGTGCAGACGCTGGACGAGCTGCGCCACATGGTCGGTGTGCTGCGGGCCTCCAGCGGCCACCCCACGGAGCTCACCCCGCAGCCGGCGCTCGGCGACATCCGGCGGCTGGCCGACAACTGCGGCATCAGGACCGAGTTGCGCATGGCGTTGCCGGACGGTCTCCCGCCCACCGTCCAGCGCGCGGTCTACCGCACGGTCCAGGAGGCGCTGACCAACACCCGCAAACACGCGCCCGGGGCGACCGCGCACATCGACCTGAGCCATGCCGACGGCTCCGTGCGGGTCAGGGTCACCAACACCGCGCCGACCCAGCCGCCGCTGCCGCTGCCCGGCGCCCACCACGGTCTGCTCGGGCTGCGCCAGCGCGCCGAACTCCTCGGCGGCACGATGACCTCGGGCCCGACCGGCGACGGCGGTTACGAGCTGTGCGTCGAGCTGCCGGCCGAGGACACCGGGTGAGCGTGCGCGGCGGAGGGGTTCAGGTCGCGGCGACGAGTGTGTTGCCGCCGGAGCGGCCGGCCAGGTAGTCCGCGACGTTGGACACGGTGGTGCGGACGATCTGGCCGACGGCGTCCTCGGTGAAGTACGCCTGGTGCGAGGTCAGCAGGACGTTGTTGAAGGTCATCAGCCGGGCCAGGCGCTCGTCGGTCATCACCTCCAGCGACTTGTCCAGGAAGAACACCCCGGCCTCCTCCTCGTACACGTCGAGGCCGACGCCGGTGAGCCGCCCGGCGCGCAGCGTCGCCAGCAGGGCGTCGGTGTCCACCAGGCCGCCGCGGCTGGAGTTGACCAGGATCGCGTCGCCCTTCATCAGGCCCAGCGTGCCGGCGTCGACGAGGTGGTGGGTCTCCGGGAGCAGCGGCACGTGCAGGCTGACCAGGTCGGCCTCGGCGAACAGCCGCTCGCGGGGGACGTACTCCATGCCGAGCGCGAGGCAGTCGGGATTCTCCGCGATGTCCCAGCCCAGCAGCCGCATCCCGAACCCGTGGGCGATCGCGGCGAACGCGGATCCGATCTTTCCGGTGCCGACCACGCCGGCCGTCCGGCCGCGCAGGTCGCGGCCCATCAGCCCGTCGAGCCGGAAGTCGAACTCACGCGTGCGGTGCGCGGCACGGACGATCCGGCGGTTGACCGCGAGGGCCAGGGCCCAGGCGAACTCGGCGACCGAGTACGGCGAGTAGGACGAGACCCGGGCGACCGTGACACCGAGTTCCCCCGCGGTGGCGAGGTCGATGTTGTTGTAGCCGGTGGACCGCTGGGCGATCATCCGGGTGCCGCCCGCGGCCAGGGCGCGCAGCACGCCGGCGTCCAGGGTGTCGTTGACGCTGCTGAGCACGATCTCGTGGCCGGCGGCGGTGGGCGCGGTGTCCCGGTCCAGGAACAGCCCCAGGCAGCGCAGGGTGTGCCGCCCGCCGAACGCGTCGTCGAACGCCGCCCTGAGCAGGGGCTCCTCGTCGGAGAGGACGCCATACGCGATGATCTCCACGTGCACTCCTCCCGTCGGGTCCCCCCACCGTAGGCCGCACCGCACCGGAACGGCCTCCATCGGCACGCCCCTGCCGCCCGGGTGGCCCAGGCCGGCGTCCGGAGCCGGCTAGGCGCGCGGGGTGTCGGGGCGGGCGTCGTACGCGGCGCGGGCCGCGTCGATGTGGGGGAGGTTCGACAGGCTCCACCGCAGCAGGGGTGCCGTGGCCTCGCGGAGGGTTCTGCCCATGGGGGTGAGGGCGTAACTGACGTGCGGCGGCATGACGTTGTGGACCGTGCGGGTGAGGATCCCGTCGCGTTCCAGGCCGCGCAGGGTGACGGTGAGCATGCGCTGGCTGATTCCGTCGACGGCGCGCTTGAGTTCGGTGAAGCGGCGCGGCCCCTGGCTGAGCTGGCGCACGACCAGCAGGGACCACTTGTCGCCGACGATGTCGAGCACTTCGCGGGTCCGGCACGGGTCCTCCTGGCGCGGCCCCTGCGGCTCGCCGTCCGTTGTGCTCATGGTTACCTCCCGGGAACCGGGGCACCGCGAAGTGCCTTATTGATCGCGGTGCGAGGGGTGCACCACGATGATGACGGTTCTCGAAGAGTACCGAGGCACGAAAGGGAACCAGCGGTCGTCGTACGTCCGCGCCCCGTGCCTTCGCCCCGGAACAGGAAGGGCCCTTCCCCATGTCGACATTCCTGCTGGTGCACGGTGCCTGGCACAGCGGCCGCTGCTGGGAGCGGGTGGCCCCGCTGCTGGAGTCGGCCGGGCACCGCGTGCTCGCGCCGTCCCTGACCGGCCACGGCGACAAGGCACATCTGGCCGGCCCGGAGGTGGGTCTCGACACGCATGTCCGGGATGTCGTCGGTCTGGTCCGCGAGGCGGACCTGACCGAGGTGGTCCTGGTGGGACACAGCTATGCCGGGCTGGTCGTCTCCGCCGCGGCCAACGAGGTACCGGAGCGGATCGCGCACCTGGTGTACCTGGACGCGATGGTGCCGGAGCACGGCGAGACCGCCGTCGACGTGATGCCGGTGACCCGGCAGCTGATCGATCTGGCCGCCCGGTCGGACGGCGGCTGGCGCGTGCCGCCGCCGCCCGCACTGCCGGCTCCGCTCGGCCTGTTCGGGGTCACCGACCCCGCGGACGCCGCATGGCTGCGCACGCTGCTGTCGGACCAGCCGGTGCGCTGCTTCCAGCAGCCGGTGCGGCTGGACAACCCGGCCGTGAACGCGATACCGCGCACTCATGTCCACTGCACCGGCGCCCAGCCGGAGGGCATCACCCGCCGACCGGTCCCCCCGGTGCAGCCCAACGGCTCCCCGGCCCGCGTCCGGCACCTCCCCACCGGCCACGACTGCATGATCACCATGCCGGCGGAGCTGAGCGAGCTCCTGCTCGAACTCGCCCCGTAGCCCACACGGCGGCGGCCCCCGTTCCACGGCTTGGCGGCCGTCTCCCGGGACTCAAGTGGTGCGCACGAGCTGGATCAGGTTCCCGCAGGTGTCGTCCAGGACGGCCGTGGTGACCGTGCCCGTCTCCAGCGGCTCCTGGGTGAAACGCACCCCCAGCCGGCGCAGCCGGTCGAACTCGGCCCGGACGTCGTCCACGGCGAAGGAGGCGGCGGGGATGCCGTCCTGCACCAGCGCGGTCTTGTAGGGCTGCACCGCCGGATGGCCGGAGGGCTCCAGCAGAAGTTCGGTCCCGTGGGGGTCCTCCGGCGAGACCACGGTCAGCCATCGGTCCTCGCCCAGCGGAACGTCGTGCTTCTTCACGAAGCCCAGCACGTCCGTGTAGAAGCGCAGGGCCTTGTCCTGGTCGTCGACGAAGACGTTGGTGAGGTGGATCTTCATGGAGTTCTCCCCGGTGCGGCGGGTGTCGGGGCGGGAACCGGCGGCGGCCCCGCGCGACGAGCGACGACGTGGTGTCGAGGCCATCGTCCGCCAAGCGCGCGGGGCGCGCAGCGGCGTGGACCGCGGACGTCCGGGGCGGCTTCCGGAAAAGGGGGCGCGCCTCGGGGCACGGCCGTGCCAACCTGGCGGATCGCCCGAACCGGTTTCGCGTCAGGAGCCCCCGATGACCGTGCCGCCCCGCCTGCTGCCCCTTCTGGAGCAGTTCGACTTCGCCCGCGAGCGCCTGGCCGGCCGGATGACAGGGCCCGTCATGGACAGCGGCGACGGGACGGACAGGCCGGTCGGCCCGATGACGGACGCCGAGTACCTCTGGGAGCCGGTGCCGGGCTGCTGGTCGGTACGACGGCGCCGGGACGGGCCGGGACCGCGCGCCACCTCCCTGGCGGGAGCCGGCGAGTGGGGGCGGGACGCCGCCGCCTACCCGCACCCCTGGCCGCCGCCCTTCACCACCATCGCGTGGCGCCTGAGCCACCTCGGCGAAATGCTGACCCTGCGCGCCGACCACACGGCCGGCGCGCACCGGCTGACCCGGGACGACTACCGGACCGGCGGGGACGCGGCGACGGCGGTGGCGGCGTTCGGCACCGGGGCGGAGGCCTGGCGGAAGGCGCTGCTCGGCGCCGACGACGGCGCGCTGGACACGGTGGGGTACTGCACCTATCCGCACGGCGGCGACTCCGAGGAGCCGTTCCTCGGCATCGTGTGGTGGGTCAACCAGGAGCTGCTGCACCACGGAGCCGAGATCGGCCTGCTGCGCGACCTCTACCACGCGCGCGCCCGGGCCGACGGCTGGTGAGGACACCCGCGGAGGGCGGCCCGACGGTCCGGCGGGGGCCGAAAGGCCCCGGGGGCGGGACGGGCGGCCCGTAGTGGTCAGGTGGGGCGCGGCACACAGTGGTGGCAGACCACACGAAGGGAGCCGGTGTGATGACCTCCGCCACCACCATGAACGCGGTCCTCTCCGTCGAGCACCGCGAACGGCTGATGCGGGTAGCCGCCGAGGTGTCCATCGCGGCCGGGACCCGGCTGTTCGAGGAGGGCCGGCGCGCCGACCGGCTGTGGATCATCCGCACCGGCACGGTCGCCCTCGACGTCCGCGTCCCGGGCCGGCGGCCCGCCGTCGTCGCGACGCTCGGGCACGGCCGGCTGGTCGGCTGGTCCTGGTACCACCCGCCGTACCTGTGGCACCTGGGCGCCGAGGCCACGAGCCCGGTCCGGGCGTGGGAGCTGGACGGGGGCACGGTCCGGGCGATGTGCGCCGACGACCCCGAGTTCGGCCGCGCGATGGCGGTCTGGGTCGGCCGCGTGCTCGTCGAGCGGCTGCACGCCTCCCGCGTCCGGCTGCTGGACCTGTACGCCCCCTACGGCAGCGGAAGCCTGATCTGACCGCGTGAAAGGGCGCTCGCCGCGCCCGCGGCGCGGGCGGCTTTCGGCTGGCGCGGTTCCGTCGGCCCGGGCAGCGTGGAGGGTACCGACAACGACTGCTGGTGAGGTGGCCATGCAACCCCCTGAACCGAAGATCCGCGTGGTCGCGGGTGTGGACGGCTCTCCGTCGTCGTACGCGGCGCTGCGCTGGGCGGCGCGGTACGCGGAGATGGTCGGCGGTTTCGTGGAGGCCGTGTGCGCCTGGGACACGCCGTCGGCCATCGGCTGGACCGGGCCCGCGATCGACCCCGAGTTCGACCTGGAGCAGGCGCAGGAGCGGTTCGCGGAGGAGATGCGCGCGGTCTTCCCGGACGTGCGGCCCGCCGGTATGCGGGAGATCCTGGTCGAGGGCGACCCCTCCGACGTGCTGATCGCCGCCTCGGAGGGGGCGGAGCTCCTCGTCGTGGGCCGCCGGGGCAAGGGCGGCTTCGCCCGCGCGATCCTGGGCTCCGTGAGCCTGCGCTGCGCTCAGCACGCGGCCTGCCCGGTCGTCGTGGTCCGGGAGGACCAGGACCGGCCGCACTGACCGGACCTGACACCGGGGAGACCCCTGGGTGGGCTCCGCACCCATGTGTCCGGCTCCCACCGGGAGGCCGGGAAGGTGTGCGCGGAACCCATATGGCAGGACGGCTCACCACGTGTCGATGCGGCGGCCGGTCAGCGCGGTCATCCGGATGCGGACCCAGACATCGCGCTCCCCGCCCGCCCAGGGCGCGCTGTAGGCATGCTCGGCGACGCGGCGTACGGCGTCGGGATCGGTCACCTGTTCGGCGGTGCCGTGCACCACGACACTCCAGCCCTGACTGAGCGCGTCGTCCACCCGGTCGACCTCGAAGGCCACCTCCCGGCCCAGCCCCTGGAGGGAGACGGTCCCGGCCTGCGTCCGGAAGACGACGGCGTCGTCGACGACGCTGTAGTTGACGGGTACCACGACCGGGGCGGCGTCGGTGGACACCGCGATCCTGCCCACGCCGTGGGTCGACAGCAGCCGACGGCAGTCCTCCTCGCCCAGTTCGGTGAAGCGGGGAGCCCGGGCGGCGTGCCCGAGTCCAGGCGGCAGGCCGACGTTTCCGCCGCCCAGTTCCGTGGGGCTGGTCCGCAGGGCCCCGGCCAGCCGGATCAGCGTGCCGGCCTCGGGCGCGGCGGTGCTGTGCCTCTCCAGGTGCTCGATGTAGGCCGGGGCCATGGCCGCCCGGAACGCCAGTTCCTCCACGGTGAGGCCCAGCTCCGTGCGGCGCTGTTCGATGCGGCGTCCGAGATCGCCCTGCGGGGGCCGGCCGGCCGTCGGTTCCGGTGGTCTCTGCTCGGCCATGGTTCCTCACTCCTCGGGCTGCGGAACTCCTCGGGCTGCGGACCGTCGGCCCGTCCGTCCACCATGACCGATCCCACCGGGCCGGGCCCGGCCAAACGGTCCCCGGCCCCGGTGGGCTACGGCCGTTCGGCCCCCTTGACTGCTCCGCCCGGGTGACGGTTGCGCCACGGCGGCGACCGGACCGCGCGTGCGGGGCCCTCCGGCACCGCCTTCCCGGCCCCGCTCACCCGCCTCGCGCCAGCCCCCGCCGCGTGACCTCCCGGAAGCCGTGCGGCGGGGCGGTGAGGCGCCGGACGGTGTCGGGGCGCCTGAGCCCCCTGGACGGCCCCGGGCCCGGCGACGCGAAGCGACCTGCCGTCAGGTCGACGACCGAGACGTGGAATACGCCCTCCCCACGTGCTCACGCGACACCTCGGCGCCCATCGCCACCGGCGGCCGGGCCGGGTTCGCCGACGCCGACGACATCGCCGCCGTCGTCGCCGTGGACCACGAAGCCGATACCGCCTCGGCCGGCTCGGCGGAGCCGGCCTCGGCTGCGATCCGGTACGCGCCGTCGACCCGGGTGCCGGAGCGGTTCCGCGTCGCCGGGCTGCCGGTGACGCACGGGCGGTGCGGCCCGGCGGCGTGCGGGCGGTGGTGCTCAAGCGGGCGTCGTGACAGCGCCCCGGACCGCGTCCAAGAGGTCGCTCTGGTAGTGGGCGACGCCGTCCCGCAGGACCAGCGGGGTGCGCGGGAGGACGGTGAAGTCGGTGAAGGGGTCGCCGTCGACGGCGGTCAGGTCCGCGATCTTTCCCGGCTCGACGGTGCCCAGGTCGTTCTCGACGCCGAACAGCCGCGCGGGCACGGCGGTGGCGCACAGGAGGGCCTGGGCCGGGGTGAAACCGTGGGCGTGCAGGGCGCGCAGGGCCAGGTGGAGGGAGAGTCCGGCCGGGACCAGGGGCGCGTCCGTGCCCACGGCGAGCAGGGCACCCTCGGTGGCGAGGCGCCGGTAGGCGGCCATCTCGGTGGCGAGGGCCCGCCGTTGGTCCTCGGTGGGCGGGGTGCCGGCGCGTTCACGGACGGCGGTGACGTCCCAGGGCGGCATGAGGGTGGCCACGCGGGGGTCGTCGGCCAGGGCGGGGTCGGCGCCGAGCAGCGGCTGCGCGGTGAACGGCGTCATGATCAGGGCGAAGCGGCCGTCGGCGTACTGCTGGACGAGGTCCTGGTGGATGTGGCCGGTGGGGGTGGTGGCGTGGCCGTAGGGCAGGCGCTGGGTGGCCTGGAGATGGGTGGTGAGGTCCTGCCCGGCGGCCCGGCCCGGCGCGCACAGGTGACTGCCGCTGGGCACCCCGAGCCGGTGTGCGGCCTCGGCGGCCCGCGCCATGACCCGGCCGGAGGCGCGGACGTAGGTCTTGACGAAGTCCACCCGCAGGGCGGCGGCCCGCTCCAGGGTCCGCCGCACGCCGGCATCGGTGCGGTGGGCGCGGCCCATGGCGTACGCGGTGCGGGCGCCGTCGATGAGTTCGGCGCAGGCCAGCAGGCGCGGCCCGGTGCTGTGCCCGGAGGCCAGGGACTCGCGCAGCCGGACCGCCTCGTACAGGGACGCGCCCAGGCAGGCCATGGTGGTGATGCCGTAGGCGAGCGCGGTGAGGCCGTGGCGGGCGCCGTAGGTGGCGCTGTAGGGGTGGGTGTGGCTGTCGAACAGGCCGGGCAGGACGGTGAGTCCGGAGGCGTCGACGGTGCGGTGGCCGGGGCGGCGGGGCCGGTGGGGTTCGACGGCGGTGATCCGGCGGCCGTCGGTGAGGATGTCGACGTCCTGGCGCGGGGCCGTACCGGTGCCGTCCCACACCTGCCCGGCGTGGACGCGCAGTCGCTGCCGGGGGCGGACCGGGCGGTGGGCGAGCGGTACGGGCAGCGTGCGGGGCCCGGACGGGGCCGGGTCGAGGAGGCGGAGCCGGCCCGAGGACAGGTAGAGCAGGGTGTTCGACTCGCGGGCCCAGGTGGGGTGGTCGGCCGGTTCGTCGGTGAGCCGGCGGGCGGGTCCGGTCGGGGTGCCGTCGCCGGCGACGGGCAGCAGCCAGAGCGCCGACTCGGCGACCAGCGCCATCCGGCGGCCGTCGGGCGACCACACGGGTCCGGCGGCGGCGCGGTCGGACAGGGACTGGTGGGCGGCGGGCAGATGGCGCCTCTCGGTGCCGGTGCGGGTGTCGAGGACCCGGATGAGGTGGTAGCCCTCGCGGAAACGGTGGTTGAGCCGGTTGCGGTCGCAGAAGGCCACGTACCGGCCGTCGGGCGACCAGGTCGGGGCGCCCGGCGGTCCGTCGGCGGCCAGGGGCCGGGCCAGGACCCGCTCCGCGCCGGTGGCCAGGTCGCGGAGCAGTACGTTGCCGCTGGTGTCCTGACAGGCGAGCCGGGTGCCGTCCGGGGACGGCGCGGGGAACAGCCGGCCGGGTCCGGTGACCGGCTCGTCGTGGCCGCCGTCCAGGTGGAGCCGGCGTACGGCCGTCAGTCCGTCGCGGTCGGTGCAGTACAGCAGGCTGCGGCCGTCCGGTGCCCAGGCGGGCATCTGCACATGGTGGACGGGGGCGGCCTGGAGCAGCTTGCGGGGCGTACCGCCGACGGGCATCACCCACAGGGCGTTCAACGCCACGAAGGCGACGCTGCCGCCGTCGGGCGCGAGGGCGGGCAGGTGGATGCCGCGCACCGGTGCGGCGGCCTCCGGGGACGGCGGCTTGGGGCGTCGCCGGGGTCGCGGGACCGGCATCCGGGCCGTGAAGGGGATGTCCCGGACCGCGCCGGGGGCGCCGAGGGAGCGGACGCGGAGCCGGCCGCCGGCCACGTACAGGAGCCGGTCGTCGTCGAGCCAGCACGGCGGTGCCGCCGCCAGGTCCTCGTCCTCGGTCACCACCCGGCCGTCCACCAGGAGCGCGGCCCGCGCGGCCGGCAGGGACGGGGAGGCCGTGGTGCCGGACAGGTGGACGTAGGCGATCCGGCCCGACGGGGACACCGAAGGGCACAGCAGCCGGCCCTCCGCCACCTCGCGGAGCACCTGCCCGGGACCGCCCCCGGCGGGCACGCGGACCAGTGCCAGGCCGCCGTCGGTGCCGCCGTCGGGCGTGTGGGCGGCGCGGACGCACACCACCGAGCGGCCGTCCGGCCACCACGCCGGGTCGCCGTCCTCGAAGGGGCCGCCGGTCAGCCGCGCGGCCGCGCCGCCGGCCGCGGCCACGGTCCACAGCCCGAACGGCGCACCGGTTACCGCGTCGCCGCCGCGTTCGGAGGCGAAGACCAGGCGGCTGCCGTCGGGCGACCAGGACAGGCCCCGGTCGTCCCAGGGCCCGTCGGTGACCTGGCGCAGTGCGCTGCCGTCGGTCCGAAGCGTCCACAGGTGGAAACCGCCGCCCCGGTAGCCGCCCACCGCCAGCCGCCTGCCGTCGGGGGACAGGGCCGGGCGGGTCGCCTCCAGGTCCCAGTCGGTGATCCGCACCGCCTCCCCGCCCTCCGGCGGCACGCGCCACAGGACGCCCTGCACCTCGGCGATCAGCACGGACCCGTCCCGGGAAGAGGTCACCGATCCGCCCGTCGTCTCCTGGTAGCGCAGGGTCTGCCGGCCCCCGGAGGCGGACGCGGCCACGGCCGGGGGTGCCACCGGGGATGCCGCCGCCGTCAGTCCGGCGGCGGACGCCCGCAGCAGGCCCCGCCGGCTGACCCGGCCATGATCCGTCGCCATCGCTCTCCTCACCAGGTCGCCCGACGACCGTCGTCCCCGGCGCACCACCACGGTGGGCCGGCGGCACGGTCGGGTCCATGGTGGCGGCCGACGGGACCGCACGCGGGACGACGCGCTGCGTTTCGGACACCGTGGCAGGGATCCCGGCGGTGTCCGGTCCGGGCGGCGGCCCGGGCCCGCTTCCTCGCGCCGGGCCGGCCCGCTCGCCTCGGCCGGTGCCCTCTCGCCGCGCCCCGCGATCCGTGTCCCAGGCGTCCGGGGGCTGCCACGCGGGACCGTCGCCGGCCGGGCCCGGCCGGACACCACGTCGGCGCAGCGCACGCCGAAGCCGACCGTGCCGGGCCTCGCCGGGACCGGGCACACGCGGAGTACGTCGTCAGCGGCGGCGGAAGGCGGCTCACGGCCTTCGGCGCGGTGGGTCCGGGCGGGTGCCACGCAGCCGAAACCAGCACCCCACCAGGGGTTTTCCGGGGATTCACCCGCGGCTGATGGGCTGGCGCTCGTCGACGCCCGTCCATCCCGGACGGGACGCCCCAAGGAGTCGCTTCCATGCACAGACCGTCCCGCCGTCACCTCACCCTCGCCACCGCCCTGGTGGCGTCCACCGCCGCCGCCGTCGCCTTCACGACCGGCGCCGGTGCGACCGACACCAAGCAGCAGGCCGAGGACGCCATCAAGGGCGGCAAGGCGAAGAACGTCATCCTGCTGATCGGCGACGGCATGGGGGACTCCGAGATCACGCTCGCCCGTGACTACACCGTCGGCGCCGACGGCCGCCTGAACATGGACAAGTTCCCGTTGACCGGCGAGTACACCACGTACGCCGTGCACAAGGACGGCACGCCGGACTACGTCACCGACTCCGCCGCGAGCGGCAGTGGCTGGGCGACCGGTGTGAAGACGGTCAACGGCCGCATCTCCAAGACGCCCGGCTCCGACAAGGCCGTCCGTACGATCCTGGAGCTGGCGCAGAAGAACGGTTACGCCACCGGCAGCGTCACCACCGCCGAGCTGACCGACGCCACCCCGGCCGTGCTCGCCTCGCACGTCACCGACCGCTCCTGCCAGGGCCCGGCCGACATGGCCAAGTGCCCCGCCGACACGATCGCGGCGGGCGGCCCCGGCTCGATCGCCGAGCAGTCCGTCAACCACAAGGTGGACGTCCTCTTCGGCGGTGGCAGGCAGCGCTTCGACCAAAAGGTCACCCACGGCAGGTACAAGGGCCTGACCGTCACCGACCAGGCGAAGAAGCTCGGCTACCAGGTCGTCACCGACGACGCGTCGATGAAGGCCGCGAAGTCCGGCAAGCCCGTCCTCGGCCTGTTCGCCTCCGGGAACGTGCCGGTCGAGTGGACCGGCAAGCCGGCCGCCGTCGGCGGCACCGCCCCGCAGCGCTGCGTCACCTCCAACCCGAACCGGTCCTCCGGCACGCCGAGCCTGGCGGACTCCGCCACCAAGGCGATCCAGCTGCTGGAGGACAAGCAGCGGCGGAAGCACTCGAAGAACGGCTTCTTCCTGCAGATCGAGGGCGCCTCCATCGACAAGCAGGACCACGCCGCCGACCCCTGCGGCCAGATCGGCGAGACCGCCGCCTTCGACCGCGCGGTCAAGGTCGCCCGCGCCTACGCGGCCAAGCACCCGGACACGCTCGTCGTCACCACCGCCGACCACGGTCACACCAGCCAGATCGTCCCGCTGGAGGCCACCCCGCCCGGCCTGTCCTCCACCCTGGTGACCAACGAGGGCCAGCAGCTGAAGGTCAACTACTCGACCAACACCCCGGGCCAGTCCCAGGAGCACACCGGCACCGAGGTCCGCATCGCCGCGCAGGGCCCGCTGGCCTACCGCGTGCTCGGCGTCACCAACCAGACCGACCTGTTCACCACCCTCCGCGAGGCCCTGCGCCTGCGCTGAGCCCGGTGACCGGGGGGAGGGGGAGACCGAGCCACGGGTCTCCCCCTCCCCCCGGTCACGCCGGACGCCGACTGCCGGACGCGGGAGGCGCTCCGCGCGGCGAGCGGCTCAGGGCCGTCCCACGGTCTGCTCGGCCTGCTCGGCCTGCTCCACCAGGCGGGCCAGTTCCACCCGGGAGCGGACCCCGAGGGCGGCGAAGACCTTGCGCAGGTGGTAGTCGACGGTGCGGGTGCTGACCGACAGGCTCAGGGCCACCTCCCGGTTGGTGAGTCCCTGGGCGACGCGCCGGGCGATGCGCAACTGCTGCGGGGTCAGCCGCGCCAGCCCGTCCGGCGCCACGGCGCTCCCGGGGGCGGCCCCGCCCGGCCCGTCCGCGCCGAGCACACCGGCCGCCCCGGTCACCCCGTTCGCCCGGAGTTCCGCCGCCGCCTGCTGGGCCCACGGTCCGGCACCGCAGCGCTCGAAGCCGAGCAGCGCGGCCCGCAGATGGGTCCGTGCCTCGCGCAGCCGGCGGCGCCTGCGCAGCCACTTGCCGTAGAGCAGCTCGGTGCGGGCGCGTTCGAAGTCCCCGGCGGCCTCGTCGTGCCGTCGCAGTGCCTGCCGGTACAGCGCGTCGGCGGCCTCGGGCGCGGCCAGCAGGGCGCGGCAGCGCAGCAGTTGGGCGGGGGCCTGGGTGTCGGCCTCGCACGCCACCCAGAGCGCGAAGTCCTCGACCGCGTCCCCGGCGCCCTCCGGCTGCCGGGCGAGCGCGCACGCCTCCACGTAGCACGGTACGGCGAGCATCCAGACGGCGAAGTGGCCGCGCTCCGAGCCGGGCCGGACCAGGGGGGCGAGCCGTTCGGCCGCCTCGCGGGGCCGGCCGTGACCCAGGTCGGCGCGGGCCAGTGCCCATTGGGTCAGCGCGGCGGCCTGGGCCAGGCCGTGCCGGCGCGCGATGGTCATCGCCGCCGTCGCGTGCTCGGCGACGGTGTGCGCCTCGCCGGCGATCGACGCGGCCAGGGCCAGTACGGCGTGGTGGTGGGCGGCGGTGTTGCGCTGCCCGGTCCGGGAGGCGCTGCGCAGCCCCTCCTCGGCGTGCGCCCGGGCCAGCGCGTGCCGTCCGGCGCGGAGTTCGCCGTAGGCCAGGTACTCCAGGGCCCGCGCCTCGTGCAGCGCGGACCCGTGCGTACGGGCCACCGCGAGCGCCCGGGCACCGGCCCGCCGGGCGGCGGCGGTGTCACCGAGCAGCAGGGCCGCGGAGGCGGCCCGCAGCAGTTCCTCCGGGCCGTCCGCCGTCCACGCGCGCTCCACGACCCGCCGCAGGGGGGCCGCGGCCAGGTCGAACCGCCCTTGCAGCACCGCCCGCATCCCCGTGCGGTGATCGCGCAGGGCGGCCGCCGCGGCACCGGGCTCCCGCACGACCGTGAGGGGTCCGGCGGACACGGCCGGTGACCGTCCGGCGAACCCGGCGTCGAGGGCCTCCCCCGCGCCGGCGTCCCGCTCGGCCGTGAGCGCCCCGGCGGGCGGGAACGGGGCCCCGGGGGACGCCTGCGCCACCCGGCCGGCACCGGAGACTCCCGTCGCGCCGGGATCCCGCCCGGCCAGCGGCCGAGCGGCGGGCCCGGGCAGGTTCCCGGACCGGGCCTGACCGACGAAACCCGCGCCAGGACCCTCCTCCGTCGCACCCGGACTCCCGGCCACCGGCCGAGCGGCGGGCCCGGCCAGGCCCCCGGACGGTGTCCGGCCGGCGGCACCGGCACCGGAAGCCCCCTCCAACCAGCCGTCGTCCCGCCCAGCCGGAGACCGACCGGCGGAAAGCGGCAGGCTCCCCGACCCGGCCTGACCGACGAAACCCGCGCCAGGACCCTCCTCCGTCACACCCGGACTCCCGGCCACCGGCCGGACGGCGGGCGCCGGCAGGCTCCCGGACGGGGCCTGGTCGAGGGGATCGGCGCCGGGCGGTTCCTCCGTGCGGTGGGGTCCGGCCCACCAGCGGCCCTGGGCCAGGGCACGCAGGCACGCGGTGACGTCGCCCGCCGACCAGGCGGCGTCCGCGGCGGCCAGGGCGGCCTCGGCGGATCGCTCCGGGTCGTGCGGAGCGGACAGGGCCGCGGCGAGCAGCAGGGTTTCGCGGGCGTCGTCGACCGGGCCGTCCCAGCGCAGCGCGGTGCCGCGCAGCAACTCGGCGCGCGCCCGTACCGGCGCGGGGGCCGGTCGGCAGCGGGCCGTGTCGAGCAGGCGCAGCGCCAGGGCCGACCGACCGGCCAGCAGCGCCTGTTCGGCGGCGGCCGTGTACCACCGGACGCGGTCGGCGCCGTCCGGGGCCAGTTCGGCGGCGCGGGTGTGGGCCGTGCAGCGCAAGGCGGGCGGGGCGGCCGAGGCCGGGTCCGCCGCGGCGGACGCGAGGGCGGCGGCGAGCGCGGGGGCGGGAGCGGCGACGGCCCAGGAACGGTGCAGCAGCGCAGGGAGGCCGTGCGCGTCGGGCAGTTCCCGGGCCAGCGCCTCATGGGCGGCACGGCGCCGCTCGGCGGACGCGCCCGCGTACACCGCGCGGGCCAGCACCGTACTGCGGAAGCCCAGCCGGCCCCCGGCGGCGAACAGCGCCTCCGGCAGCGCGCCGGCGCCCGGAACCGACGCCGTACCGGAACCCCCGGCCGTCCCGCCCCCGCCCTCGCCGCTCACCTCCCCCGGCGAACCGGAGCCACGGCCCCCGACGACCTCACCCACAACGACCGCACCCGCAACGACCCGGCTCCCGGCGCCCGGGCCCGACGCCGCATCGGAACCACGCCCGGGCCCGGCTCCACCGTCGGCGAGGCGGTTCGCCGCGCGCCCCGCGACCTCGGCCTCGACGGTCGTCTCCCCCGAGGCATGGAGGGCCGCCGCGGTCACGAGCAGCAGGTCCCGGTCGGCCGGTGACAGGCCGGTCGGGTGGGGGGCGGTCAGTGCGGCGAGGGTCTCGGTGTCGACCAGGGGACACGGCAGGGGCGCGACACCGCCGAGCTGGGCGGGAGTCAGGCGGTGCACCACACCGAGCAGCAGGCCGGGGTTGCCTTCGGCGGCGGCCGTGATCTCGTCGCGCACCCGGGGATCGAGGGCCCCCGGCGCGGCGTCGTCCAGCAGGGCGGCGGCGTCCGCCGGCGGCAGCGGGGCGAGGCGCAGCAGCGGCAGCCCGGCGAACTCCGGGTCCACCGGCCGGTGTCCGGCCACGGTGAGCACCAGGGCGACCCCGCAGCCCGGGGTCAGACGCGCGGCGAGCCGGCCGAGGGCGGTCCGGGAGGCGGCGTCCCACCGGTCGGCGTCGTCCGCACAGAGCAGGACGGTTTCGCGTGCGACGGTCGCCCGCACCGCGCCGACCAGGTCTCCGACCGGGCCCGCGGCGTCGGCGGCGGGCACTCCGGCCGCCCGGCACAGCGCCCGCAGCCCGGCCAGGGGCTGCCGGCAGCGCCCGGGAAGGGCGGGTACGACCACGGCGGGCCCGGCGTCGAACGCGCGGGCGACCTGGGCGAGGACGGTCGAGCGACCGCTGCCGGGCTCACCGGTCAGGACGCACGCGCCGCCCTCCCGCAGCCGCTCCCCCAGCACCGCGACCAGGCCCGGCCGGTACCGCTCGGTACCGCGTCCCGGAGTCGTCCGTCCGCTCATTCCCGAAACCTTACTGACGCGTAAGGACGGGCGGAAGCCGTACGTCCGCACCCCTGTGATCCGTTGCGCCGGCACAATCACCGGCCCCCGGAGGCCGGCCCGGCACGGCTCCGGGGGGGGGGGGGGGGGGGGGGGGGGGGGGGGGGGGTCGGGGGGGGGGGGGGGGGGGGGGGGGGGGAGGTTTCCCCGTACCCCTCGACGG
>NZ_JBVJOT010000026.1:93525-119441 GCF_055583025.1 Streptomyces sp. NPDC104831 | reverse complement strand
AGGGAGTTGTTGGGTCCTTTGCGGAAGGTGGTGCCGATGGGGTGGACGGGCGGGAGGTAGACGACGTCGAAGCCCATGTCGGCGATGGGTCCCAGTCGGCGGGCGGCGGTGCGGAAGGTGCCGTGGGGGTGTTCGGCGGTGCCCTCGGAGCGGGGGAAGAACTCGTACCAGGAGCCGTACAGGGCGCGTTCGCGCTCCACCAGCAGGGGCATCGCGTCGGAGGCGGTGACCAGTTCCCGCAGCGGATACCGCGCCAGCACCTCCTCCACCTCCGGGGCGAGGGCCGACGCGAGGCGCCAGGCGGCCGGCCGCTCGCCGTCCCGCAGGGCCGCCACCGCCTCCAGGACCGGACCGCGCCGCTCCTCGGGCATCCGGGCGGCGGCCCGCTCGTACAGCTCCGCGCCCTCCGCCAGCACCAGTTCGGTGTCGATGCCCGCGGGAATCTTGATCCGGGCGTGCTGCCGCCAGGTCGTGAGCGGGTCCGACCATGCCTCCACCGTGTAGGTCCAGCGCCCCGGTTCACCCGCGGTGACGGTGGCGCCCCAGCGGTCGGTGCCCGGGGCGAGTTCCCGCATCGGCGTCCAGGGCCCGGGCCGGCCCGCCGGGTCCCGCAGCACCACGTTCGCCGCGACCGCGTCGTGGCCCTCCCGGAAGACGGTGGCCGTGACCTCGAACGACTCCCCGGTCACCGCCTTGGCGGGCCTGCGGCCGTGCTGGACCACGGGGCGTACGTCGAGCACGGGGATGCGGCCCAAGGCGGTGGCCGGCGCGGGCCGTTCACCGGGGCCGGGCGCGGTGGCGGACCGCTCCGCGGGGCCGGGCGCGGTGGCGGACCGCTCCGCGGGCGCGGGGGCCGGTGCCGGACCCTTCCCGCCCGTGGTCTTCCTTCCTGCTGCCTTGGCCTTGCTGTTGCCGGGGGGTGATGACGAGTGGTGCCTGGCGGGCATGACCGCTCCTGTCCGCTGCAACGTGGGTATGGGCGGATGGATGTGGGGAGGTGGGTCCTGCGATGTGCTGTGGTACGCCTGTGAGGTGGATACCGGAAAGCCTTCCCCCTGGGTCCGGGTGGGCAATCCGGCACTGTGTTAACTACTCATGCGTACGTCCGCACACAAGACCGGTTCCCTCCCTTTCCGAGTGCCCGGTGACCGGCTTCTGACGCATCCCGACACCCCAGGCGGGTACGTCCCCACCGACCGCGCGGTAACCACTACCGTCGAAGTCGACGACGAGACGCACGGCTTCGTGCGGCTCACCCCGCGACGCGTCCCGAGGTGGAATGTGAAGGCGATCCGTCGGTTCACCGTCCGTCCCGTTCTCCCCGACCCCCTTCGGCCGCTGAGTGACCTGGCGCGCAATCTGCGCTGGTCCTGGCATGCGGAGACACGCGATCTGTTCCAGTCCGTCGACCCCGAGGCGTGGGCCGCGGCCGGCGGCGACCCGGTACGGCTGCTGGGCCGGGTGCGACCGGACCGGCTGACCGAACTGGCCGGGGACCGGCGGTTCCTGCGCCGGCTGACCGCCGTGGCCGACGACCTCGACGACTATCTGACCGGTGACCGCTGGTACCAGGCCCGCTCGGACGGCCTGCCCGCCGCCGTCGCCTACTTCTCCCCGGAGTTCGGCATCACGGCCGCGCTCCCGCAGTACTCCGGCGGTCTCGGCATCCTGGCCGGCGACCACCTCAAGTCGGCCAGCGACCTCGGCGTGCCCCTCATCGGCGTCGGGCTGCTCTACCGGCACGGTTACTTCCGGCAGACCCTCTCCCGGGACGGCTGGCAGCAGGAGCACTATCCGGTGCTCGACCCCAACGAACTTCCGCTCACCCAGCTGAAGGAGCCCGACTCCACCCCCGCGCACATCTCCCTCGCCCTGCCCGGTGGCAAGGCGCTGCGCGCCCGGATCTGGCTGGCGCAGGTGGGCCGGGTGCCGCTGCTGCTGCTCGACTCGGACGTGGAGGAGAACGACCTCGGCGAACGCGGGGTGACCGACCGGCTCTACGGCGGCGGCAGCGAACACCGGCTGCTCCAGGAGATGCTGCTCGGCATAGGAGGGGTGCGGGCGGTGCGGACGTACTGCCGGCTCACCGGGCACCCGGTGCCGGAGGTGTTCCACACCAACGAGGGACACGCCGGCTTCCTCGGCCTGGAGCGGATCGCCGAACTCTGCGCCCAGGGGCTGGATTTCGACGCCGCCCTGGAGGCGGTGCGGGCCGGCACGGTGTTCACCACGCACACCCCGGTCCCGGCCGGCATCGACCGCTTCGACCGGGAACTGGTCGCCCGGCACTTCGGCCCGGACGCCGAGCTGCCCGGCATCGACGTGCGGCGCGTGCTGGAACTGGGCCGGGAGAGCTACCCGGGCGGCGAGCAGAACCTCTTCAACATGGCGGTGATGGGGCTGCGCCTGGCCCAGCGCGCCAACGGGGTCTCGCTGCTGCACGGCCGGGTCAGCCGGGAGATGTTCGCGGGCCTGTGGCCGGGCTTCGACTCGGAGGAGGTGCCGATCACCTCGGTGACCAACGGCGTGCACGCGCCGACCTGGGTGGCGCCGGAGGTGCTGCGGCTGGCCACCCGGCAGGTCGGCGCCCAGCGGGCCGAGGACGCGCTGAGCGTCGGCGGCTCCGAGCGCTGGGACTCGGTCGCGGACATCCCGGACCAGGAGGTCTGGGAGCTGCGCCGCACCCTGCGCGAGCGGCTGGTGCTGGAGGTGCGCGAACGGCTGCGCGCGTCCTGGCGGCAACGCGGGGCCGGCGACGCCGAACTGGGCTGGATCGACGGCGTCCTGGACCCGGACGTCCTGACGATCGGGTTCGCGCGCCGCGTCCCGTCGTACAAGCGCCTGACGCTGATGCTCCGCGACCGCGACCGCCTCACGGAGCTGCTCCTGCACCCCGACCGCCCGGTCCAGATCGTGGTCGCGGGCAAGGCGCACCCGGCGGACGACAGCGGCAAGCGCCTGGTGCAGGAACTGGTCCGCTTCGCCGACGACCCGCGGGTCCGCCACCGCGTCGTCTTCCTCCCCGACTACGGCATGGGGATGGCGCAGAAGCTCTACCCCGGCTGCGACGTCTGGCTGAACAACCCGCTGCGCCCGCTGGAGGCCTGCGGCACGAGCGGCATGAAGGCGGCCCTGAACGGGTGCCTGAACCTCTCGGTGCTGGACGGCTGGTGGGACGAGTGGTTCCGGCCCGACTTCGGCTGGGCCATCCCGACGGCGGACGGCGCCGGCACGGACCCCGAGCACCGCGACGACGTCGAGGCGGCGGCCCTGTACGACCTGCTGGAACAGCGGATCGCGCCGCGCTTCTACGAGCGCGGGCGGGCCGGGCTGCCCGACCGCTGGATCCAGATGGTCCGCCAGACCCTCTCCCTGCTCGGCCCGAAGGTGCTGGCGGGCCGCATGGTCCGCGAGTACGTGGACCGTCTGTACGCCCCCGCGGCGCGGGCGCACCGCGCGCTGACCCCGGACACCGCCCGGGACCTCGCCGGGTGGAAGGCCCGGGTGCGGGCGGCCTGGCCCGGGGTGAGCGTGGATCACGTGGAGACGACGGCGACGACACCCACGGCGGAACTGGGGACGACGGTGGGCCTGCGGGTCCGGGTGGCCCTCCGCGAGCTGACCCCCGACGACGTGGAGGTCCAGGCGGTGTCGGGCCGGGTGGACGAACAGGACCGCATCACCGACGCCACGGTCGTCCCGCTGAAGCCGGCCGGCGCCTCGGACCTGGAGGGCCGCCTCCTCTACGAGGGCCCCCTCTCCCTGGACCGCACCGGCCCCTACGGCTACACGATCCGCATCCTCCCCGCCCACCCCCTCCTCGCCACCCCCGCGGAACTGGGCCTGCTGACCCTCCCGTCACAGGAGGTGGTGGAGGGGGCGGGGATGGTGTTGCGGTGAGGCGGAAGCGCCGCCGCCGGATGTAGAGGGAGAGCCCGGTGGGCCCGCACACCGCATCACCGGGATGTCGTGCGGGCCCCGGCTCTCCCCCTCCGTACCGGTTCCGGTGTTCGTCCCGCGCCCGTCCGCCCGGGAAGGCGTGGACCCGGGGACCGGGTCACGACTCCGCGTCTTCGCACAGGCGCTTGAGGACCGTTCCGCAGCGGCGGGCGTAGGCGTGCTGGAGGCCCCGGGTGGCCGGGCCGCCCGCTTTCGCGTACCACTTGGCGGCCCTGCTGAAGGCGGAGACCGTGAGCCAGACCGTGCCGTCGCCGGTGCGTTCGACCACGAAGGCCTCCTCGCCGCACTCGGGGTGGCCCCGGAGGGTGCCGTAGGCCCAGCCGGCGCGGCGGGGTTCCTCGGCGGTCCAGACGATGCGGCAGGGGGCCTTGACGACACCGGCCAGGGTGACCGTGACGTCGACGCCCGGGGCCGCGCGGTCGGCGGTGGCGTCGATGCCGACGCCCAGGGCGCGGTGCATCTCCCAGCTCAGGACCGCCTCGGCGGCCCGCCGGAACACCTCGTGGCCCTCGCCGAGGCGGGTGCGCACGAGCATCGGGTGGAAGCCGGGCGGGCAGAACGACAGGTCGTCGCGGGTCGCACCGACCGGCTCATAGGTGAAGGGCGCCGAGGACATGGGACACAAGGGTAGGGGCGGCACCCGGGACCTGCTGCTCCCGGGTGCCGCCCCCTGTGCCGGTGCCGGCGGGTACTAGCTGACGTTGACGGCGGTCCAGGCCGCCGCGACCGCCTTGTACTCGGCGCTGGTGGAGCCGTACAGCGCGGACGCCGCGTTCAGGGTCGCCGTGCGGGCGGCCTTGTAGTTGGTCGTCGACGTCATGTACGAGGTCAGCGCCTTGTACCAGATCTGCAGCGCCTTGGCGCGGCCGATGCCGGTGACGGCGGTGCCGTTGTAGGTCGGCGAGTTGTAGGTCACGCCGTTGATCGTCTTCGAACCGCTGCCCTCCGCGAGGAGGTAGAAGAAGTGGTTCGCGACGCCGGACGAGTAGTGGACGTCCTTGTTGCCGACCGTGGAGGACCAGTAGTCCGCCGAGCCGCCGTCCTTGCTGGGCTTGTCCATGTAGCGCAGCGGGGTGCCGTCGCCGTTGATGTCGATCTTCTCGCCGATGAGGTAGTCACCGGGGTCGGACGCGTTGTTGGCGAAGAACTCCACGCCCGTGCCGAAGATGTCGCTGGTGGCCTCGTTCAGGCCGCCGGACTCACCGGAGTAGTTGAGGCCCGCGGTGTTCGAGGTGACGCCGTGGCTCATCTCGTGGCCGGCCACGTCCAGCGAGGTCAGCGGGTCGGCGTTGCCGGAGCCGTCGCCGTAGGTCATGCAGAAGCAGCTGTCGTCCCAGAACGCGTTGACGTACGCGTTGCCGTAGTGCACGCGGGAGTAGGCCCCGACGCCGTTGTTCTTGATGCCGTTGCGGCCGAACGTGCTCTTGTAGAAGTCCCACGTCACGCCCGCGCCGTAGGCGGCGTCGGCGGCCGCCGTCTGGTCGGTCGAGGAGGTGGAGGCGGTGCCGGTGCCGAAGACGTTGGTCGAGCTGGCCACCAGGGTGCCCGTGCCGGACGTCTTGCGGGCCAGGTTGTAGGTCTTGTGGTTGCCCCGCGCGCTGTCGGTGAGCTGGTACGTCGAGCCCGACTGCACGGAGTTGAGGGTGACCGTGCCGGAGTACAGCGTCTTGCCGGTCGCGTTCTCGATGCCCTGGTACTCGTAGAGCTTCTTGCCGGTGGCCGCGTCGGTGATGACGTGCAGCTGGTTCGGGGTGCCGTCCTCCTGGAGGCCGCCGACGACCGTCTCGTAGGCGAGGACGGGCTTGCCGGAGCCGGCCCAGATGACCTTGCGGGCGCCGTCCGCGGTGGTCTTGGCGGAGCCGAGCGCCTTGGCGGCGGACACCGCCTGCTTCTCGGCCTTGGTGGCGGTGATCTGCGGCTTGAGCGAGGCCGGCTTCAGGGACGCGGAGGTCGCCTTGGTGACGCCCTGGGTCTTGCCGGACTTGGCCGTGTGGACGATCAGGTCGCCGCCGAGCACCGGCAGGCCCGCGTAGGTGCGCTCGTAGCGGGTGTGCAGGGTGCCGTCGGCGTCCTTGACGACGTCCTTGGCGACCAGCTTCTCCTGGGTGCCGAGGCCTATTCGGCGCGCGGTGTCGGCCGCACCGCTCTGGGCCTGCTGGATCAGGGAGGTGCGGGCGGCGGCGGACAGCGCGGTCGGGGCGGCGGCCAGGGGCTTGGCGCCGGGACCGGCCGGGGACTGGGCGCTGGCGCTGGTGGTCAGGCCAGTGGCGAGCAGGGCTCCGGCGGCGACCGCGGTGGCGATGGCCAGGGTGGTGCGCTTGTGACGCGCGTAGAGGGGGCTCACGCAAGCTCCTTCGTGGGGGAGTCCGGACAGCGTGGGGTCACTGGCCGGAGTGTGTGGCGTTGTGAAGTTGCTGTGCTGCTGCGGCGGGTGGAGAGAGAGTGACATCAAGGGCGCGTACATGTCAGGACCCTGAAGTGATGTTGGCCGAAAATCGACCAACCGATGAACGTTTCGGGGGTGTTAACCGGCGCCGCCCGAGGGGGCCCGACCCCCGGGCAGCGCCGTCAACATGGGCCTGACACCTCGCGTTTTACGGGAAGGTCAGCTTCCAGCCGTTGATCGTTCCCGTGTCGTAGGTGGCTTGATCCTGTACCCGCAGCTTCCAGGTGCCGTTGGCCGTCTCCGCCGAGGCGTTGACCGTGTAGGTCTCGTTGACGCCGTCGCCCGAGTCCGAGGAGCTGTAGTCCTTCAGCCGGTAGGCGGTGCCGGACGGGCCGACGAGGTCGATCACGAGGTCACCCCGCCAGGTGTGCGAGATGTCCACGGCCACCTGGAGGCCGCTCGGCGCGTTCCCGGTCCGCCCGGAGACGGCGATGTCCGAGGTCACGGCCGGCCCGTTGTCCGGGATGGACACCGGTGTGCTGCTCTCGTAGGACGTGCCGCCGCCCCCGCCGCCGCCACCGGAGCGGGCCCCGACCCCGACGCCCGCCCAGGCGTCCTGCACCGCCTTGTACTCGGCGCTGGTGGTGCCGTACAGCTCGCCGGCCGCCGCGAGGGTGCCGGTGCGGGCGCCCGCGTAGTTGGTGGTGGACGTCCACTTGGTGGTCAGCGCCCGGTACCAGATCTGCAGCGCCTTGTCCCGGCCGATGCCGGTGACCGCGAGGCCGTCCGCGGTGGGCGAGTTGTAGCTGACGCCGTTCACGACCTTGGCGCCGCTGCCCTCGCTCAGCAGGTAGAAGAAGTGGTTCGCCGGGCCGGACGAGTAGTGCACGTCCACGCCGCCGATGCCCGAGTACCAGTTGTCCTTGGACGCGCCGTCCTTGCTGGGCTTGTCCATGTAGCGCAGCGGGGTGCCGTTGCCGTTGATGTCGATCTTCTCGCCGACCAGGTAGTCCCCGACGTCGGTGGAGTTGTTGGCGTAGAACTCCACGCCCGCGGCCATGATGTCGCTGGTCGCCTCGTTCAGGCCGCCGGACTCCCCGCTGTAGGTGAGGTTCGCGGTGGCCGAGGTGACGCCGTGGCTCATCTCGTGGCCGGCGACGTCGAGCGAGGTCAGCGGCTTGGTGTTGCCGGAGCCGTCGCCGTAGGTCATGCAGAAGCAGCTGTCCGTCCAGAAGGCGTTGACGTACGCGTTGCCGTAGTGGACGCGGGAGTAGGCGCCGGCCCCGTTGTTCTTGATGCCGTTGCGGCCGAAGACGCTCTTGTAGAAGTCCCAGGTGAGCGCCGCGCCGTAGTGGGCGTCCGCGCCCGCGGTGGCCGCGTTGGAGGAGGTCCCGTTGCCCCAGGTGTCGGAGGACTGCGAGAACAGCGTGCCGGTGCCCGAGGTGCCGCGGTTGAGGTTGTACGTCTTGTGGCCGCCGCGCGCCCCGTCGGTGAGCGTGTACGTCGAGCCCGACTGGGTCGTGGTCAGCGCCACCTGCCCGCTGTACTGGGTGTTGCCCACCCCGTTCCTGACGCCCTGGTACTCGTAGAGCTTCTTGCCGGTGGCCGCGTCGGTGACGACGTGCAGCTGGTTCGGGGTGCCGTCCTCCTGGAGCCCGCCGACGACCGTCTCGTACGCCAGCACGGGCTTGCCGGTCGCCGCCCAGATCACCTTGCGGACGCTGTCCGCGGCCGGCTTGCTCCCGCCGAGCGCCTTCGCCCGCCGCACGGCCTGCTGCTCGGCGGCCGTCCTCGTCACCGCCGGGGTGAGGCCGGCGACCTTCAGCGTGGCGTCGGTGGCCCGCACCACCTCCATGGTCTTGCCGGCGGAGGCGGTGGCCACGATCAGGTCGCCGCCGAGCACCGGCAGGCCCGCGTACGTCCGCTCGTAGCGGGTGTGCAAGGTGCCGTCGGCGTCCTTCACGACGTCCTTGACGACCAGCTTCTCCCGGTCGCCCAGGCCCAGCCGGCGGGCGGTGGCGGCCTGGTCGGCGTCGGCGTGACGGATCAGCTCGGCGCGCTGCGAGGGCGTCAGCTTCACCGCCGTGTGCGCCGGGTTCGCCTTGCCGGCCCCCGGGTTCGCCGGGGCCGCGGTGGCGGCGCCGGCCTGGACGGCGGCGGCGATCAGGGCGGCGACACCGGCGAGGGCGACGGTGGCGGTGCGGCGGTGTGCCGTGGTGCGCTGTGCTGTGTGGGAGGTGCGTCCGCGAGAGGAATTGCTTCTCAACACTGACTCCTTCTGCGGGACCGCGGGTCGCGCGGCCAGGGGAGACCGGACGAGGGGTTCGGGCGTCCGGGCAGAACAGGGCGGTACGCGGAACCAGGTGCGGGTGCTCGGCCGGCCCAGGCGGGCGTGCGGAGAGCTGTGGGGTCGCTGTGAGTCGGCCTGGGAAGAGTGGCAGGAGAACTCACCGCCTGTCAGGACCGCCTCACGAACTTGGCCGGAAATGGTTCGTTGACCGGGTGTTCATGTTCGGTATGCGAACTGTTGGCGTGGGGTGTTTCCCTCCTCAGGACCCCGGTCGCGGAGCCGGCGCGGGGCGCGGTCCGGCCAAAACTCGGTGGGCGGGACCGGTGGCGGTCCGTACGCTCGCGATTGATGCCCACGACACCCTCGTCCACGACGCCCCCGCCCACGAGGCCCTCGCCCACGGCCCCCGCGCCCGCCGGACGGTCCGCCGTCCGCACCCTGTTGCGACTGTGGCCGTACGTGCGCCCCGTCCGCGCCCGGCTGTTCACCGCCGCGGCCATCGCGGTCGTCGCCTCCTGCACCGGACTGGTGATCCCGCTCGTCCTGAAGTGGCTGGTGGACGGGCCGGTCGCCGACCACGACCCGGCGGGCGTCTGGCTCGGCGCGCTCTACCTGCTGCTGCTCGGCATCGCCGAAGCGGTCCTGTTCGGCATCCGGCGCTGGCTCGTGGCCCGGCCGCTGTCGCACGTCGAGGCGGAGATGCGGGCGGGGCTGTACCGCCGGCTGCAGCGCCTGCCCGTGGCCTTCCACGACCGCTGGGCGTCCGGCCAGCTGCTCTCGCGCGCCACCACGGACCTGATGCTGCTGCGCATGTTCCTCGCCTTTCCGCTGACCTTCCTGCTGGTCAACGGCGTGACGATCCTGGTCGGCCTGGTCATCATGCTGCTGCAGGACTGGATGCTGGGCCTGGTCATCCTCGGTCCCGCCGTCCCCGTGATGTGGACCTGCGCCGTCTTCGAACGGCGGTACGCGCAGGTGGCCCGGCGCGCCCAGGACCAGGTCGGGGACCTGACGACGGTGGTCGAGGAGAGCGTGCTCGGCATCCGCGTCGTCAAGGGCTTCGGCCGCCACCGCAGCCAGGCGCGCGCGTTCGGCGAACTCGCCGGCCGGCTCCGGGGCACGGAACTGCGCAAGGCGCGGCTGCTGGCCACCATCTGGGGGGTCATCGTGACGCTGCCCGAGGTGGCCATCGGGGCGGCGCTGGTCCTCGGCGCCGTCCGCGTCGCCGACGGCCAACTGTCCGCCGGCACGCTGGTCGCCTTCCTCGGCACGGCGCTCGCGCTGCGCTGGCCCGTCGACTCCATCGGCTTCCTGCTGGCGATGAGCCAGGAGGCGGCGACGGCGACGGAACGGTACTTCGAGGTGATGGACGAGGCGCTGGAGGGGGAGTCGGAGCGGGGCGCCGAGGAGGCCGCAGGCGGCGCGGGGGGCGCGGGCGAGGCCGCGGCGAGTGCCGGGGCCGGGACCGGGGGCGGGGAAGGGAGGGGGACTCGCACCGGCGCCCGAGCAGGGGACGGCGTCGGGGCGGGGGCCGGGGGCGGGGCGAAGGGCGGTGCCGGGACCGGGGCCCCACCACGGGCCCGAGGCGGAATCGTGGCCGGAGCCGGAGCCGGAGCCGGAGCCGGAGCCGGAGCCGGGAGCGGTGGCGGAGCCGGGACCGGTGGCGGAGCGGAGCGCGAGCCCCGCACCGGCGCCCGGGCAGGGGCGGGTTCCGGGGACGGAGCCGTGGCGAGGGACGGTGCCCTGGTCGGGGCCGGGGCCGGGGCCGGGGCCGGGGCCGGGGCCGGGGTCGGGGCCGGCGATCGGGGCGCGGCCGGGGCCGGCCGCTCGCGTTCGTACGGGGCCCGGGCCGGGAGGTGTCCGGGGGACGCGGCCGGGATCCGCTTCGAGGGGGTCCGGTTCCGGTATCCCGACGCGCCGCCCGGCTCACCGCCCCTCCTCGACCGTATCGACCTGCACATACGCCCCGGCGAGTCCATGGCCCTCGTCGGCGCCACCGGAAGCGGGAAGACCACGCTCACCGCCCTCGTCCCCCGGCTGTACGAGGTCACCTCGGGCCGGATCACGCTGAACGGCGTGGACGTCACCGCCATGTCCCGCGAGGAACTGCGCTCCCGGGTCGCCGTGGCCTTCGAGGAACCCACCCTCTTCTCGGCGAGCGTCGGCGAGAACGTGCTGATGGGCGCCCCGGCCGGGGCCGGGAAGGCCGAACTCGACCGGGCCCTCGCCATCGCCCAGGCCGACTTCGCGCACGCGCTGCCCCAGGGCACGGACACCCGCGTCGGCGAACAGGGCCTCAGCCTGTCCGGCGGCCAGCGCCAGCGCCTCGCGCTGGCCCGCGCGGTGGTCGGCCGGCCCGAGTTCCTCGTCCTGGACGACCCGCTGTCCGCCCTCGACGTGCACACCGAGGCCGCCGTGGAGGCCGCGCTGCGGCAGGTCCTCGCCGACACCACCGCGCTGATCGTCGCGCACCGCCCGTCCACGGTGCTGCTCGCCGACCGGGTCGCCCTGCTCTCGGGCGGCCGGATCGCGGCCGTCGGCACCCACCAGGAACTCCTGCGCGACAACGCCGAGTACGCCCATCTGATGTCCGGGGAACAGGAGGAATCCCGTTGACCACCACGAGCCCCTCCGGCCCCGGCGTCGCCGACGACGACCGCGCCCGCTCGCAGCCCCCGAACGGCGCCGACGCCCCGGACGGCGAAGACCGTAAGGGCCACAAGGGCCACAAGGGCCACAAGGGCCACAAGGGCCACAAGGGCGACGGCAGCGACGGGGGCGGCGACCCCTTCGACCGGGACGTGCTGCCCACCCCGCCGGGCGCCACCACCGCCCTGCTGCGCTCCCTGCTCGCGCCGATGAGGTCGCGGGTCGCGCTCACCACGCTCCTCCTCCTGCTCCAGCAGGCGGCGGTGCAGACGGGCCCGCTGCTGGTGGCGTACGCCATCGACACCGCCGTACCGGCGTTCCGGCACGACCGGCACGGCCCGCTGATCGCGGTCGCCGCCGGCTATCTGCTGTGCGCCCTCGCCTCGGGCGCTTTGCAGTTCGCGTTCGTGGCGGTCTCGGCGCGGGTCAGCCAGGACGTGCTGCTGGACCTCAGGGGCCGGATCTTCCGGCACGCGCAGGCGCTGAGCGTCGACTTCCACGAGCGGTACACCTCGGGCCGGCTGATCTCCCGGTCCACCACGGACGTGGAGTCGCTGCGCGAACTCCTCGACGAGGGGCTCCAGGAGCTGGTGACCGTCATCCTGTCCTTCGTCTACATCTCGGCCATGCTGCTGTGGCTGGACCTCGGCCTCGGCGGCGTCGCGGTGGCGTCCTTCGTGCCGCTGTACCTGCTCGTCCGGCTGTACCGGCGGCGCGCGGGGCGGGTGTTCGGCGCGCGGTCCACGGCGATCGCGGCGGTGATCGTGAAGTTCGTGGAGACGATGAACGGCATCCGCCCGGTGCGCGCCTTCCGCCGGGAGGCCGCCAACGACGCCGCGTTCGCGGAACTGAACGCCCGGCACGAGCGCAGGAACGGGGACGCGCTGCTGGAGATGGCCCGCTATGTGGTCGGCTCCCGGCTGGTGGCCAACACGGCGGTCGCGGCGATCGTGCTGTGGGGCGCCCAGCGGGTGGCGTCCGGCTCGCTGGAGCTGGGCGTGCTGGCGGCGGCCGTGCTGTACCTGCGCCGGCTGTACGACCCGATCGACCGGCTCGGCATGTTCCTGAACTCCTACCAGTCGGCCGCCGCCTCCCTGGAGAAGATCGCCGGGCTGCTGGCCCAGAAGCCGACCGTGCCCGAGCCCGCCGTGCCGCGCGAACTCCCGCCGCTGAAGGGCGGCATACCCGGCCGCGAGGTGGTCTTCGACGGGGTCCGGTTCGCCTACCGCACCGGCGGCGAGGTGCTGCCCCGCTTCGACCTCACCCTGCCCGCCGGCCAGACGGTCGCGGTCGTCGGCTCCACCGGCGCGGGCAAGTCGACCCTGGCCAAGCTGCTCGCCCGGTTCTACGACCCCTCCGGTGGACGGGTGCTGCTGGACGGCGTCGACCTGCGCGAGCTGGCGACGGCGGAACTGCGGCGCGGGGTCGTCATGGTGACGCAGGAGGCGTTCCTGTTCTCCGGCACGGTCGCCGACAACATCGCCATCGGCCGGCCCGACGCCACCCGGGAGGAGATCGAGGGCGCGGCGCGGGCGATCGGCGCGCACGAGTTCATCAGCGCGCTGCCCGACGGCTACGACACCGACGTCCGCAAGCGCGGCGGCCGCATCTCCGCCGGCCAGCGCCAGCTGGTCGCCTTCGCCCGGGCGCTGCTCGCCGACCCGGCGGTGCTGATCCTGGACGAGGCGACCAGCTCGCTGGACGTGCCGGGGGAGCGGGCGGTGCAGCGGGCGATGTCGACGGTGCTGCGGGGCCGCACGGCCGTGGTGATCGCCCACCGGCTGTCCACCGTGGAGATCGCGGACCGGGTCCTGGTGATGGAACACGGCCGCGTCGTCGAGGACGGCCGCCCCGCCGACCTCGTCGCCGCCACCGGCCGCTTCGCCGACCTCCACCGCGCCTGGCGGGACAGCCTGGCATGACCGGCGGGCACCCGCACGCGCGGCCCGGGGTCAGCCCGGCGGCGGACCGTCGTGCAGGATCCGCTGGAAGAGACGGTGGTCCCGCCATTCCCCATCGATGTGCAGGTACCGCGGGGCCATGCCGATCGGCTCGAAGCCGTTCTTCCTGAGCACGCGCTGCGACGGGGCGTTGTGGAGGAGCGTGGTGGCCTCGATGCGGTGCAGGCCGATGAGGTCGCGGGCCGCACGGCAGACGCTCGCGACGCCCGCGCTGGCCAGCCCCCGGTTCTGCCGGTCGGGGGCCACCCAGTACCCCAGATAGGCGCTGCAGAAGGGCCCGAACGCCATCCCAGAGAGGGTGATCGTGCCGATGACGGCGCCGTCGCTCTCGAACACCCACGGCACCGCCCGCCGTTCCGTGAACTGCCTCAACTGCTCACGGACGCGTTCGGCCTGGCCTTCGACGGTGAAGAAGCCGTCCGGGCGGCGCGGCTCCCACGGAGCGAGATGATCCCGGTTCGCGGCGTACGCGGAACTCAGTGCCTCCGCGTCGTCGAGGCGGACGAGCCGCAACCGGACGCCGCCCGGCAGCATTTCCGGAGGAATGATCATCCGGTCACTGTAGTGCGTACGGAGTCACGACCTGGCCGGATACGGCAGCAGCCCGCGTGCGATGTCCTCCCACGCCCGCTTCAGCTCGGCCAGCAGTTCCGGGCGGTCGGGGGCCAGGTCCGCCTGTTCGCGGAGGTCGGCGGCGAGGTGGTAGAGGTGGTCGGTGCCGTCGGCGTCCTGGAAGTACTTCCAGTCGCCCCGGCGCAGCGCCCGGTTGCCGCGGACCCGCCAGAACAGGTCGCGTTCGGGGAGGCGTTCGCCGCGCAGCAGGTAGCCCGCGAGGCTGGTGCCGTCCAGGGGGTAGGCGGGGTCGGGGCGGGCGCCGCCGAGTTCCAGCAGGGTCGCGGTCCAG
The DNA here is from genome assembly GCF_055583025.1 of Streptomyces sp. NPDC104831. Lineage (NCBI taxonomy): Bacteria > Bacillati > Actinomycetota > Actinomycetes > Kitasatosporales > Streptomycetaceae > Streptomyces > Streptomyces sp. NPDC104831. Next base: position 105,291 of record NZ_JBVJOT010000026.1, on the reverse strand, counting down.
TCGGGGGAGTGGTTCGGCTCGTGGCTGACCTGGTGACTGTCGATCCGGGCGGGCCAGCGCAGGATGGTCGGCACCCGGATGCCGCCCTCCTGGAGCGTGGACTTCCCGCCGCTCAGCGGCCACTGGTACGACCAGCGCTCACCTCCGTTGTCGCTGGCGAACAGCACCAGCGTGTTCTCCTCCTGCCCGGAGCGGCGCAGCGCGGCCAGCACCTCGCCGACGGCCGCGTCCAGGCTCTGCACCATCTCGGTGTACTTGGCGACCGAGCCGCCGTCGCGGTGGTTGAGGGCCGCGGTGATCTGGGCCGGGGTCTTCGCGGCCCGCACCCGCGCGGCGATCTCGGCACCGGTCTCCGCGTCGCCCTCGGCCAGCCACGGCCAGTGCGGGGTGGTGAAGTTCAGGTTCAGCAGCCAGGGCCGGCGGTGCCTGCGGCCCACGTACTCGACGGCCCGCTCGGTCAGCACGGTGGTGTAGTAGCGCAGGTCGTGGTACTCGGCGTCGCCCTCGTACAGGTCGTGGGAGCCCAGCTGGCCCAGCTTGGAGAAGTACTCCAGCACCCCGCCGAAGTTGCCGAAGAACTCGTCCCAGCCGGACTTGGTCGGGCTGTAGTCGGGCAGCCAGCCGCAGTGCCACTTGCCGATGAGGGCCGTGTCGTAGCCGGCCTTCTTCAGCAGCGAGGCGAGCGTGGGGTGGCTCGGGTCCAGGCCCTGGGACCGGTCGGCCACCGGTTCGGCGAGACCGCCCTTGGTGCGGCCCGGGTAGCGGCCGGTGTAGAGGCTGAAGCGGGTCGGCGAGCAGGTCGCCGAGCCGGAGTAGGCGTCGGTGAACCGCACGCCCTGACGGGCCAGCCGGTCCAGGTTCGGGGTCTTGATGTGCGGGGCGCCGTACGCGGACAGGTCGGCCCAGCCGAGGTCGTCACCGAGGATGACCAGGATGTTGGGGCGGGACCCGGAGGCGGCGGTGCGGGCGCGGAAGGGGCGTTCGGCGGGCGCGGCCTGGGCGGGGGTCGCGGCACCGGCGACGGTGGAGACCGCGCCGCCGCCCAGCAGACCGCCGAAGACACGGCGGGATATGTCGGACATGCGGGATCCTCGGAACGGCCGTGTCCCGGCACGGGGCACGGCGAGGTGAAGGAGGGAAGGTGAAGAAGGTGAAGAAGGGGGAGGACGAGGGTGCGGGTCAGCGACACAGGGCGCTGGACTGCCGGCACAGGTCCACGTGCCGCCGCGCCACGAGCGCGATGCGCGCGCGTGTGTGTTCCGTGGCAGGCCTCATGATCACAGGACGGTGCCAGCAAGCCGCACGCGCCGTCAAGACGCTGTCCGCCAGGCGGGATCACGGCACCCCCAGCTCGAACAGGGCGTATCCGGCGTACGAGCCGGAGGCCAGCGCCGCGATCCCCAGCAGCGTGCACAGCACCGGCAGGCTCAGCCGGCGCAGCGCGACCGCGAGCGGCAGGAACAGCGGGAAGCAGGGCAGCAGATAGCGGGAGATGTTGGCGACGATCTGCTGGCTGCCCAGGACCAGCGCCAGCGTGAGGACGGTGTACAGCACCAGCACCGCCGGCGGGCGCAGCCGCAGCAGCAGCGGCAGCAGCGCACAGGCCAGCAGGATGACGCCGACCGAGATGACGTCCGCGAACGGGTAGGCGAAGAGGTAGTCGAACTTGCCCACGGGCACGGACGTGAGCACGTCCAGGGTCTGCTTGCCGTAGTCGAAGCTGTGCGCCCAGGCGCCCGACTGGAGCTTGAAGTATCCGCCCAGGTCGCCCATGCGGTTGCCGACCCACAGCAGGTAGCCGAAGAGCCCGAGCGGGGCCAGCGCCATGGCCAGCAGCGGGCGCAGCGCCCCGTCCTCCCGGCGGCGCAGGTCCAGCAGCGCGGCCACGCCGAGCGCGGCGATCAGCGCGCCGGCCGTGGGCCGGTTCAGCCCGGCCGCGAAGGTGAGCACGCCCGCGGTGAGCCAGCGGCGGGTGAGCACCGCGTGACAGGCCCAGGCGGCCAGGGCCACGTAGAGGGAGTCGGAGTAGACCGCCCACTCCACGCCCGAGCCGGGCCACACCGCCCACAGCCCGGCCGCCGCGAGCCCGGCCCGCCGGCCGCCGAACCGTTCCGCGACGGCGTAGATGCCGAGGGCGGCGGCGAAGGAGGCGACGACGGAGACCAGCAGGCCGGCGCCGTAGGAGCCGAGGCCGGTGACCGCCGAGGTCAGCCGCATCAGCGCCGGGTACAGCGGGAAGAACGCCGCCGAGTTGCCCTCCAGCGTGATCAGGCCGGTGGCGCCGGGGACCGGGACGAGCTTCGGGTCGTAGCCGTGCAGCGCGATCTGCTGGTACCACCAGCCGTCCCAGGTGGCGAGCACGTCCCAGGCGTGCGCGCCGCCGCCGAACCGGGGGTGCTTGCCCCGGTAGTCCCCGGTCGAGGACAGCAGGTACATGAACGAGCAGAAGCCGGCCAGCTTCAGCGTGCCGAACAGGGCGAGGACCGGTCCGTGGCGGCGGGCGGCCGCCCGCGCCCGGGAGCCCGGCACGGACCGCGCCTCCGGCGTGCGTATACCGGGCAGGGTCGCGGTCACCGGACCACCGGCCCCGGGCGGCGGGCCAGGGTGCGCCGCATCCGCACGATCCCGCGCAGGTCCGCCAGCGCGGTGGCGAACAGGTCCACGCTGCTGTCCGGGTCGTCGACCCAGTCCACCGGCACCTCGTGGATCCTGAGGCCCGCCCGCTCGGCGAGCACGAGCAGCTCGGTGTCGAAGAACCACTCCCCGTCCCGCACCAGGGGCAGCAGCCGCTCGGCCGTCTCGCGCCGGACCGCCTTGAACCCGCACTGCGCGTCGGAGAAGCCCACGGCGAGCGTGCAGCGCAGCAGGACGTTGTAGCAGCGGGAGATGACCTCGCGCTTGGTCCCGCGCACCACCCGCGACCCCGGCGCCAGCCGGGTGCCGATCGCCAGGTCGGAGTGGCCCGAGATCAGGGGCGCGACCAGCGGCAGCAGCGCGGCCAGTCCGGTGGACAGGTCCACGTCGAGGTACGCCAGCACGGGCGCCCGGGAACCGGACCAGGCGGCCCGGAGCGCCCGGCCCCGGCCCTTTTGCGGCAGCCGCAGCGAGGCGACCTCAGCCAGCTCGCCGGCCAGCCGGGCGGCGATGGCCGGGGTGCGGTCGGTGCTCGCGTTGTCGGCGATCGTGATCCGGAAGGGGTAGGGGAAGGTGTCCCGCAGATGCGCGTGCAGCCGCCGGACGTTGGGCTCCAGGTCCTTCTCCTCGTTGAACACCGGCACGGCCACGTCCAGGACGGGCTCGGCCGCCTCGTGGACCGCCCGCAGCGGGGCGGGCCGGGGTATGCGCCGGTGTGCCGGCGTGCCGGAGGGCGGCAGGCCGGGCCGGCTCGGTCGGATGTGCGTCACATGAATCCCGTGGGTTCTGGTCGGGTGGGGGTGCCGGGTCGGGCGGAGGGACGGGGCTAGCCGGTGGCCGTCGGCGACGGCCGGCCCGACGGTGTGGCGGAGGCGCTCACGGGTGCCGTGGCCGGGGGCGGGGTGGCGGTGGGGCGACCGGCCGCCGTGGTGGACGGCGGCCGGTGCGTGGCCGTGGCCGTGGGCGGGGCGGAGACGCTCCAGGTGCGGTCCGGCGTCGCGGAGTCCGTCGACGGCGGTGTCGTGGACGTCGGTGTCGTCGACGGCGCGGCCGGCGACCGGGTCGGCGGCTCGGACGGGGAGGCGCTCGGCGTCGGCCCCGGGCTGGAGGCCGGCCGCGGCGGGGCGGCGGGCCGGTCGTCGGTGGGGCCGTGCGGCCACAGCACCAGCGCCAGGCCCAGCCCGGCCCCCGCCAGGACGCAGCCGGCCGCCCGGCGCGCCGCGCGCGCCCGGCGCCGGGCGCGCACCCCGGCGCGCAACGCCTCCCGGTGCCGGGCCTCGAAGGGCGCCGGCTGCGGGTCCTGCCGCAGCAGCCCCGCCAGCCGCCGCTCGAAGTGATCCATGCCTCTTCCTCACCCCACCGGCTCGATGACGTCGGCCAGCAGCCGGCGCAGCCGGGCCACCCCGCGCGCGGCATGGGACCGGGCCGTGCCCACCGGGCAGCCCAGGGCCTCGGCGACCTGCCGGTCGGGCAGGTCCTGGTAGTAGCGCAGCACCACGGCGGCCCGCTGGCGCGGGGTCAGCCGGGCGAGCGCCGCCTCCAGCCGGGACCGCTCGGCGACGGTCGCCGACAGGTCCCCGGCCGCCACGGTCTCCGGCAGCTCCTCCACGGGCCGCTCGCCCCACCAGCGGCGGCGGGCCGAGCGGGCCGCGGCCCGCGCCAGCACCTTGCGCACGTAGGCCTCCGGCGCCTCGTCGGCGACCTTCGGCCACGCGAACCACAGCTTGACCAAGGACTCCTGCAGGAGGTCCTCGGCGCGGTGCCGGTCGCCCCCGGTGAGCAGACGGGCCAGATGGAACAACACCGACCAGCGGGCCGCCACGAACGCGTCGTACTCACCGGCCCTGGCCTGCTCCATCCTCACGGTCCCCGTTCTCGCCGGCTGTCTTCACCAGGAGAAAGGCCCTGGACCCCGGCCCGCGCTGCACCCCGCGGGCGTGATCCGCGTCACGTGCGGCCGTCGCGCAGGCCCCGCGCAGGCCCCGCGCAGTGTCACACAGGCCCACGACGGCCCGGACGCCCCCCATGGCGGCACGGTCGTCCGGCCCGGCCCGGGACGGGAGGCGGCAGGGCCCGGCTCGGCTCGGAGGGCCGGCGACGGCATGCCCCCGGCCCGGACACCCCGCGGCGGCACGCCCCTCCCGGCCCGCCTCGCTCCAGGCGTCCCGGAACGGCGCACCGCTCCGGCCCGGGCGTCCCGCGGGGTGCGGCACCGCCCCGGCTCAGGCCACCCGCAGCAGCAGCACCGTCCGTTCCGGCACCGTGATCCGCGTGCCCGCCCGGTGGACCGTGCCCGGCGGCACGGACTGCTCCTCGGCGGAGGTGTCCACGACCAGTTCGTAGCGCTCGGCCCACGGCGGCCCCGGCAGCACGAAGCCGGTCGGCCGCCCGCCCGCGTGCAGCACCGCGAGGAAGCTGTCGTCGACCACCGGCGCGCCCCGCTCGTCCCGGCCCGGTATGTCCCGTCCGGACAGATACATGCCGAGCGTGGCGGCGGGCGCGTACCAGTCGCCCTCGGTCATCTCCGCGCCCCGCGCGGTGAACCAGGCCAGGTCCCGCAGCCCGTCCGCGGTCTGCGCGCGGCCGGAGAAGAACGCCCGCCGGCGCAGCACCGGATGCCGGTGGCGCAGCGCGATCAGCCGCGCGGTCAGGTCGGACAGCGCCCGCCAGCCCGGCTCGGAGAGCAGCGACCAGTCCACCCAGCCGATCTCGTTGTCCTGGCAGTAGGCGTTGTTGTTGCCGTGCTGGGTGCGGCCGAACTCGTCGCCCGCCACCAGCATGGGCACGCCCGTGGACAGCAGCAGGGTGGTGAGCAGGTTGCGCAGCTGCCGGCGGCGCAGCGTCCGTACGCCCTCGTCGCCGGTCTCGCCCTCCGCCCCGCAGTTCCACGAGCGGTTGTCGTCGGTGCCGTCCCGGTTGTCCTCGCCGTTGGCCTCGTTGTGCTTGGTCCCGTACGACACCAGGTCGCGCAGGGTGAAGCCGTCGTGCGCGGTGACGAAGTTGACCGAGGCGTACGGGCGCCGGCCGCCCCAGGCGTACAGGTCGCTGGAGCCGGACAGCCGGTAGCCCATCTCCCGTACGTCGGGCAGGGCGCCGCGCCAGAAGTCCCGCACGGCGTCGCGGTAGCGGTCGTTCCACTCGGTCCACAGCGGCGGGAAGGCGCCCACCTGGTAGCCGCCGGAGCCGATGTCCCACGGCTCCGCGATCAGCTTCACCCGGCGCAGCACCGGGTCCTGGGCGATCACCGCGAGGAACGGGGAGAGCATGTCGACGTCGTGCATCGAGCGGGCCAGCGCCGCCGCCAGGTCGAAGCGGAAGCCGTCCACGCCCATCTCGGTCACCCAGTAGCGCAGCGAGTCGGTGATCAGCCGCAGCACCTGGGGCTGTACGACGTGCAGGGTGTTGCCGCAGCCGGTGTAGTCGGCGTAGCGGCGGGCGTCGCCCTGGAGCCGGTAGTAGCCGCGGTTGTCGATGCCCTTCAGGGACAGCGTCGGGCCCAGCTCGCCCGCCTCCGCGGTGTGGTTGTAGACCACGTCGAGGATGACCTCTATGCCCGCCGCGTGCAGCGCGCGCACCATCCGCTTGAACTCGCCGACCTGCCGGCCCGCCGTCCCGGAGGCGGCGTAGCCGGCGTGCGGGGCGAAGTAGCCGATGGAGTTGTAGCCCCAGTAGTTGGTGAGGCCCCGGCGCAGCAGGTGGTCCTCGTGCGCGAACTGGTGCACGGGCAGCAGCTCCACGGCCGTCACCCCCAGCCGCACCAGGTGCTCGATCGCGGCCGGGTGCGCGAGCCCGGCGTAGGTGCCGCGCAGCTCCTCGGGGATGCCCGGGTGGAGCTTGGTGAAGCCGCGCACGTGCAGTTCGTAGATCACCGAGTCGGCCCACGGCGTCTTCGGGCGGCGGTCGTCGGACCAGTCGTCGTCATCGTGCACGACGACCCCCTTCGGGACGTACGGCGCCGAGTCCCGCTCGTCGCGCACGGTGTCGGTCACCGACTGGTCCGGCCAGTCCCGCACATGCCCGTACACCTCCGGCGGCAGCGCGAACTCGCCGTCCACCGCCCGCGCGTACGGGTCGAGCAGCAGCTTGGCCGGGTTCCAGCGGGCGCCGGTCCACGGGTCCCAGCGGCCGTCGACCCGGTAGCCGTACCGCTGTCCGGGCAGCACCCCCGGCACGAAGCCGTGCCATATCTCGTGCGTCAGCTCGGTCAGCGGGATCCGGGTCTCCCGGCCGGCCTCGTCGAACAGGCACAGCCGGACCGCCTCCGCGCCGGCCGCCCACAGTGCGAAGTTGGTGCCGGCGACCCCGTCCGGGCCGGTCCGGAACCGGGCCCCCAGCGGGGTCGGCGTGCCCGGCCACACGACCGGGGCGGGCGGTAGGGGCCGCCGGGCGCCGTTAACCGCCGCCGGTTGCCCGCTCCCGGCGGCCGGCTCCCCGGCCGGTGCCCGCTGCTCGGCTGCGCTCGTCACTGTCGGCCCCTCTGCTCGGCGGCTCGTCCGAGGGGCGCGGCCGGACCGGACGGCCGGGCGCGTCTCGGCACTCCTGGCCGTCCGGCACGACTGCGCCCCGACGGCTCCGACACGGGCGCTGGAGTGCCTCCTTCCGCGGTGGCGGCTCCCCAGCGTGTCGTCCTTCCCTCTGTTCTGCCCAGCGGGTGGCTCGCACTCACGTTTCCCCGGAGCATGCCCGGTCGTTGAGCCCCGTGTGAGGCACGCAACTGGACGCGCACGGCGCGCGGGGGCCGCGCTGGCCGCCGTACTGACATGGGCGGGGCTGCTCGCGGGCTGCTCCGCGAACGGCTCGGGACCGCTGGGCATGGGCGGGGCACGGGGGGAGTCCCCGGCCCCCGAGGACGTCATCCGGGTGACCCCCGACGACGGGAGCAGGGCGGTGCGCCCGGACGAGCGGCTGCGGATCCGGCTGCCCGGCGGGCGGCTGGAGAAGGTGACCGTGGTCCGGGAACAGGACGCGCGGGCGGCGCGGGTCCCCGGGCGGATCAGCGCCGACGGGCTGACCTGGCGGCCCGAGGAGGAACGGCTGGCGCTCGCCGCCCGGTACACCGTGGACGTGGTCGCGCGGGACGACCGGGGCCGCCGCTCGGCCCGGCACACCACCTTCACCACCTACGTCCCCGGCGAACGGTTCATCGCCTACGTCACCCCGGAGAACCGCTCCACCGTCGGCACCGGCATGATCGTCTCGCTCTCCTTCAGCCGGGAGATCACCGACCGCGCCGCCGTCGAGCGCGCCGTCCGGATCACCGCCCGGCCCCCCGTCGAGATCCGCCCGCACTGGTTCGGCAAGGACCGGCTGGACTTCCGGCCCGAGCGGTACTGGAAGCCCGGCACCGAGGTCACCGTCGGCCTGGACCTGCGGGACGTCGAGGGCGCCCGGGGCGTCTGGGGCCTCCAGCAGAAGACGGTCTCCTTCACCGTCGGCCGCAGCCAGGTCTCCCTGGTCGACGCGGCCCGGCACATGATGGAGGTGCGGCGCGACGGGGCGCTGCTGGCCACCGTTCCCGTCACCGCGGGCGCCCCCAAGCACCCCAGCTACAACGGCAAGATGGTGGTGATGGACATGCTGGAGGTGACCCGCATGAACAGCCGCACGGTCGGCTTCGGCGGCGAGTACGACATCCCCGACGTCCCGCACGCCATGAAGCTCACCGACTCCGGCACCTTCCTGCACGGCAACTACTGGGCGCCGGAGGCCCCCGGGCAGGTCAACGTCAGCCACGGCTGTGTCGGCCTCAGGGACGTCAAGGGCGGCGGTTCCGACACCCCGGCGGGCTGGTTCTTCGACCGCAGCCTCGTCGGCGACGTCATCGAGATCGTGCACAGCAAGGACAAGACGGTCGCCCCGGACAACGGCCTCGGCGGCTGGAACATGGACTGGAAGGACTGGGTGGCGGGCAGCGCGGTGAAGTGACGGTCCGGTGCGGGGGGCACCGGCGGCCGAGGCGCAGGTCGTGGGCGGGAATTCGCGACGGAACGGTGACGTTCACCCCGCGCCTGGCGCGCATCCAGGCAGTTAATATGCGCGCACATGAGTGGTGGGGAGCGGGCCGGGTCATGCCTGGTCCGGCGAGGGGAGAACAACTTGAACATGCGGCCTGTACCGGGGGCGTCGGCCAGGAGGCGGCGGGGCCGTGGGGGACTGGCGGTCATAGCCGGGGCCCTGGTGCTGTCGCTCGCCGCGTGCGGCGGGGGCGGCGGCTCCGGGGCCGGTCCCGGCGAGGGGAAGGGCAAGGGGCAAGCGCGGGACGGGCAGTCCACGGCCGCGGTCAGCATCGCGCCCGAGCCCGGTGCCACCGGCGTGGACACCAGCGGCGCGCTCAAGGTCGGTGTCTCCGGGGGCAAGCTGACCGAGGTCACCGTCAAGGACGAGAAGGGCACCGAGGTCGAGGGCGCCGTCACCGGGGGCGGCGCGTCCTGGACGCCGTCGGCCCATCTGGCCGCCGGCACCAAGTACACGGTGCACGCGGTCGCCAAGGACTCCGAGGGCCGCGAGGCCGCCGAGGACTCCAGCTTCACCACGCTGACGCCGAAGAACACCTTCGTGGGCTACTTCACCCCCGAGGACGGCTCCACCGTCGGCGTCGGCATGCCGTTCTCCATACGCTTCACCCGGGGCATCACCCACCCCGGGGCCGTCGAGAAGGCCGTCCGCATCAAGACCGAGCCCGCCGTGGACGTCGAGGGCCACTGGTTCGGCAACGACCGCCTGGACTTCCGCCCCGAGAAGTACTGGAAGGCCGGCACCAAGGTCACCGTCGACCTCGACCTGGACGGCGTCGAGGGCCGCGAGGGCGTCTACGGCAAGCAGCGCAAGACCGTGAGGTTCACCATCGGCCGCAACCAGGTCTCCGTGGTGGACGCCAAGAAGCACACGATGAAGGTCACCCAGGACGGCAAGGTGGTCAAGACCATCCCGGTCACCACCGGCAAGCCCGGCTACGACACCTGGAACGGCCAGATGGTCATGAGCGAGAAGCTCACCGTCACCCGCATGAACGGCGAGACCGTCGGCTACGGCGGCGAGTACGACATCAAGGACGTCCCGCACGCCATCCGGCTGACCACCTCCGGCACCTTCCTCCACGGCAACTACTGGGGCGGCGACGCCTTCGGCAACTACAACGCCAGCCACGGCTGCGTGGGCCTGCGCGACGTGCGCGGCGGCTACGACGGCTCCGTCCCGGCGGCCTGGTTCTTCAACCACTCGATGGTCGGCGACGTGGTGGTCGTCAAGAACAGCCACGACGCCACGGTGGCCCCGGACAACGGCCTCAACGGCTGGAACATGTCCTGGGCGGAATGGAAGAAGTGAGCCCCCGCTGACAGCGTGACGGGCCCGGTGCTGTGACCTACGGCACCGGGCCCGTCCGCGTTAGTCACCGTTAACCTGAGCCTCATGACCGTCACTCTCGAAGTCGCCGAAGGCGTCGGCACCCTGCGGCTGGACCGGCCCCCGATGAACGCGCTGGACATCGCCACCCAGGACCGGCTGAAGGAACTGGCCGAGGAGGCCGGCCGCCGGGACGAGGTGCGCGCCGTGGTCCTGTACGGCGGCGAGCGGGTGTTCGCGGCCGGCGCGGACATCAAGGAGATGCAGAACATGGACCACGCCGGGATGATCCGGCGCGCCCGTGCCCTGCAGGACGCCTTCACCGCCGTGGCCCGCATCCCCAAGCCCGTCGTCGCCGCCGTCACCGGCTACGCGCTCGGCGGCGGCTGCGAACTGGCCCTGTGCGCGGACTACCGCATCGCCGCCGACAACGCGAAGCTCGGCCAGCCGGAGATCCTGCTCGGGCTGATCCCGGGCGCCGGCGGCACCCAGCGGCTGCCCCGGCTGATCGGCCCCTCCCGGGCCAAGGACCTCATCTTCACGGGCCGCCAGGTCAAGGCCGACGAGGCCCTGTCGATCGGCCTGGTGGACCGGGTCGTCCCGGCCGCCGAGGTGTACGAGCAGGCGCACGCCTGGGCCGCGCGGCTCGCCAAGGGCCCGGCGATCGCGCTGCGCGCGGCCAAGGAGGCCGTCGACACCGGGCTGGAGACCGACCTCGACACCGGGCTCGCCGTGGAACGGAACTGGTTCGCGGGCCTGTTCGCCACCGAGGACCGGGAGCGGGGCATGCGCAGTTTCGTGGAAGAGGGCCCCGGCAAGGCGAAGTTCGTCTGACGGCCGTACGACACGCGGCCGGCGGGCGGATGCGACCGTCCCGCCGGCCGGTGCGTGCCGTGGGCAATTGACGCGTTGTCTCATTCCCGGGTCCCCCGTTGGGGCGGTTTGTGGGAGCCTTGGGGCAGCCGGGGACCCGCGGCGCCGAGGGAGCCCGACGACTGCCGGAAAGTGGGTCGTCGCCGCAGGTCAGAGGGGCTCTTTCGGACCTCGTCATGCCGTCGGCATATGCCATCGGACAAGGCCGGAAGAAGGGTGCCCGGGCGGGGTATTCCTCCGGAACGCCCCCGAAGACGGCTCTGGACGGCCATCATGGGGGCATGGCGGGGCTGGAGGGCAACGAACAGCCGCGGGGACATGGCCGTGCAGCCGCGGCACGCTGGTCGCCCGCGGTCGAGGACGAACAAGCGCTCGAAGCGCTGGAACTGTTCGGCGACCCGACGGAGGCGGAGGTCCCGCTGCCCTCCCGCCCGGAATCCGCGGCCACCGCCCGCCGGCTCGCCCAGGTGGTGGTCCTGCGCACCTGGCGGCTCAGCCCCAGACTGACCGAGGACGCCGTACTGCTGGTGTCGGAACTCGTCGGCAACGCCGTACGGCACACCGGTGCCCGCGTCTTCGGCCTGCGCATGCGGCGCCGCCCCGGCTGGATCCGGGTGGAGGTCCGCGACCCCTCGCGCGGTCTGCCCTGTCTGATGCCGGTGCAGGAGACGGACGTCAGCGGTCGCGGGCTGTTCCTCGTGGACAAGCTCTCCGACCGGTGGGGCGTGGACCTGCTGCCGCGCGGCAAGACCACGTGGTTCGAGATGCGGGTCGCCGACCGCTAGCCCCGGCCCGGGACCGCCGGCCGGCCTCCCGGCGGTGTTGCCTTCCGGCGGTGTTGCCTCCCGGCTGTGTCGCCTCCCGGCTGTGCCTTCCTGGCCGTGCCGCCTTTCCGGCTGTGCCGTCCTGGCTGTG
>NZ_JBVJOT010000026.1:26677-93427 GCF_055583025.1 Streptomyces sp. NPDC104831 | reverse complement strand
TGCTGCCTTCCGGCCGTACCGCCTTCGGGTCGCGCCGCCTCTCGGCTGTGCCGTCCCGGCCGTGCCGCCTTTCCGGCTGTGCCGTCCCGGCCGTGCCGCCTTTCCGGCTGTGCCGTCCTGGCTGTGCTGCCTTCCGGCCGTACCGCCTTCGGGTCGCGCCGCCTCTCGGCTGTGCCGTCCCGGCCGTGCCGCCTTTCCGGCTGTGCCGTCCCGGCCGTGCCACCTTTCCGGCTGTGCCGTCCTGGCCGTGCCGCCTTTCCGGCTGTGCCGTCCTGGCCGTGCCGCCTTCCCGGCTGTGCCGTCCCGGCCGTGCCGCCTTCCGGCCGTGCCGCCTCCCGGCGCGCCGCTACCGGCCGTGCCGCCTTGCCGGCCGTCCCGCTACCGGCCCGGCCCCGTCGGTGTCTTCCGCCGGAGCAGCAGCTCCGCGCCCACCGGCCGGTACCCGGCCGCATGGAACGCCCGCAGGCTGCGGGCGTTCCCCGGTGCGACCTGCGCCCACAGCGGCTCCCCGGCCAGCTGCCGGGCGGCGGTCACCAGCAGCCGCCCGAGCCCCCGGTGCCGGGCGCCGGCGTCCACCTCGACCGACACCTCCAGCCGCCCGGCGACCCCCCGCCCCATCACCAGCACCCCGCCGTCGGCGGTCCAGGCCCGCACCTCGTCCCGGCCCCGGCGGGCGTAGGCGATCCGCGGGTGCCCGGGATCCTCGACCTCCCGCAGCGCGCACGCCGGCGCGCCCGGCAGCGGTTCGCCCACCAGCAGCGCGTCGACCGTCTCGGCCGTGCGCCCGGTCCGGTCCAGCAGGGCCGTCAGGAAGCGCGGGTTGAGCGACGCGGCGAGCGGATCGCAGTCCGCCGCGCGCAGCGCCTCCTCCACCCATCCGGGGTCCTCGTCGGTGAACACCACCGTGTGCGCGGTGAAGGACAGCACACCGGCGTCCCGGGGCGAGGGCTGCGCCACGACCGTCGTCCCCCCGTCGGCCGGCGGGAAGACGCCCGCCGCCGCCGCGTCGAGAATGTCCCGCAAGGTCTCCAAGGCCCACGCCCCCTCTTGAGTCTCCACCCACTGGAAGGCCCAGACTCCCAGCCATGAACGACGACGGCACCAGGCTGTTCACCATCGGCGACCTGGCCCGGGCCACCGGCCTCGGCGTGCGCACCATCCGCTACTGGTCCGACGAGGGTGTGCTCGCCCCAGTCGCCCGCTCGGCCGGCGGATACCGACTCTACGACGCCGCGAGCGCCGCCCGGCTGGAGCTGGTCCGCACCCTGCGCGAACTCGGGCTGGGCCTGGACGAGATCCGCACGGTGCTGGCCGGCGAGCGGACCGTGGCCCAGGTCGCGGCCACGCACGTGGCGGCGCTGGACGCGCGGATCCGGTCGCTGCGGGTGACCCGCGCGGTGCTGTCGACCGTCGCCCGAAGGGGCGCCGAGGCGAAGGAGACGACACTCGTGAACAAGCTCGCGCGGCTGTCCGCCGCCGAACGACAGCGGATCATGGAGGAGTTCGTGGCGGAGACGCTGCACGGACTGGACACCGTGGACCCCGACGTCCAGGAGCGGATCCGGCGCACCGCCGTCCACCTGGCGGAGGACCCCACGCCCGAGGAGGTGGACGCCTGGGTGGAGCTGGCGGAAATGCTCCAGGACCCGGGGTTCCGGGCGCAGATGCGCCGGGCCGTCGAGTTCAACGCGGCCGACCGGCGGCCCGGTGAGCCGCGCGGGCGGACCCTGTGGTTCGCCAAGCGGCTCGTGGAGCTGGCGGCCCCCGCCCGTGAGCGCGGCATCGATCCGACCGACCCCGCCGCGGAGGAGGTGCTGGAGGAGCTGTTCGGCGACGCCGACCGGGCCGACGCGCTGGAGCGCATGACGGCGGGCTTCGACGAGCGCGTGGCCCGCTACCGGGAACTGCTCGCCGTGGTGAACCGGCAGCCCGCCCCACCGCACGCCGAGGACTTCGCCTGGGTGGTCGCCGCACTCCGCGCTCGTGCGGGCCGTTAATCTGACCAGCGTCAGTACGCCAGTACGGCATGAGAAACACGAGTAAAAGGGGCGGATCGGTGGCGGACATCGAGGAAGCACGCAAGCAGTTCCAGCGGATCGACGCGGACGGTGACGGATTCATCACCGCCGCGGAGTTCAAGTCCGCCCTGGCGCAGCAGGGTGACTGGAACGTCACCGACACGGTCGCGGAGGCCATCATCAAGTCCCGCGACCTCAACGGCGACAAGGTCCTGTCGTTCGACGAGTTCTGGTCCTACCTGAACAAGTGACCCCATGACGGCAGGGGGTGCCCCGCCCCGGGCGGACCGGGCACCCCCTTCGTCACACGGTCACGCGCGCCGGATCCGCACGCTCCAGCGGCCCTCGTGCCGCTGGAGCGCCAGCGGGAGCCCGAAGCACGCGCCGACCCGGTCTCCGGTGAGCACCGAGTCGACCGGACCCGAGGCCAGCACCCGGCCCGCGCGCAGCAGCACGGCGTGCGTGGTGCCCGTCGGCAACTCCTCCAGATGGTGCGTGACCAGCACCGTCGCCAGCTCCGGACGCTCCGCCCGCACCTTCTCGAGCGCTTCGAGGAGCCGCTCCCGGCCGGGCAGGTCCAGGCCGGTCGCCGGCTCGTCCAGGAGCAGCAGCCGCGGCTCGGGCATCAGCGCCCGCGCGATCAGCGTCCGGCCGCGCTGCCCCTGCGACAGCGTCGGCCACCGGGCGTCCCGCAGCGCGCCCAGCCCCAGCGTGTCCAGCAGCGCCTCGGCCCGCTCCAGCTGCTCCGGGGTGGGCCGCCACCGGGGGACCGGCTCGACGGAGTTCGTCGCCCCGGTCAGCACCACGTCCCGCACCCGCAGCGGCGAGGCCAGCGGATGGCGCGGGTCGACATGACCGATCAGGGCCCGCAGCTGACGCAGGTCCACCCGGCCCAGCCGGTGCCCGAGCACCTCCACCGTGCCCCGGGTCGGGTGCACCACCGCGCCGAGCAGCCCGAGCAGCGTGGACTTGCCCGCTCCGTTCGCGCCGAGCAGCGCCCAGTGCTCACCGGGCCGCACGGTCAGCGACACCTCCTGGAGCAGGGGCCGCCCGTCCCGGACGACATGGACGTCCTCGGCGCGCAGTACCTCCCTCACCGCACCGCCCGGTTCACCGCGGACAGCACCGCCCGCACCCCGGCCGACGGGCCCGTGCCCGCGCCCCAGGCCGTGACCCCGGCGACCCGGCACTTGGCGAAGGACGCCGTCGCGTCCTGGGCGAAGTCCAGGATCTCCACCGTGAGCCCGGCGCCGGCCAGCGCGTCGGCGAAGGCCGTCGCCACACCGGCGCCCGTGCCCTCGTGGTCGCCGACGCGGTCGCCGGCCTCCAGGGTGCAGACGAAGCGGTGGACGCCGGGCGCCTCCTCGTGCGCGGACCAGGCGTGCAGCCGTACCGCGCCCTCGGTCAGATAGGCCGCCCGGAACAGCTCGTACAGCTCCTTGGGCGTGGCCTCCCGGCCGCTGTCGTCCGTCGCCTCCTGCACGATCCGCGCGAACTCCGGCCGCATGTCCGGCGGCAGGTCGATCCCCGCGTGCCGGTTCAGCAGGTACGCCACTCCGCCCTTGCCGGACTGGGAGTTGACGCGGATCACCGCCTCGTAGGACCGCCCGAGGTCGGCCGGGTCGACCGGCAGGTACGGCACCTCCCACGGCGCCTCCCGCTCGCTCAGCCCCGCCTCGGCCGCCCGCCGGGCGTGGTGGGCCAGCCCCTTGCTGATCGCGTCCTGGTGGGTGCCGGAGAACGCGGTGTGGACCAGCTCGCCGGCGTACGGGTGCCGGGGGTGCACGGGCAGCCGGTTGCAGTGCTCCACCGTCTCCCGTACGGCGTCGATGTCGCCGAGGTCCACCATCGGGTCGACGCCCTGGGCGTAGAGGTTGAGGGCGAGGGTCACCAGGTCCACGTTGCCGGTGCGCTCGCCGTTGCCGAAGAGGCAGCCCTCCACCCGCTGCGCCCCGGCCAGCATGGCGAGTTCGGCGCAGGCCACGCCCGTGCCGCGGTCGTTGTGCGGGTGGACGGAGAGGATGACGGACCGCCGCCGGGACAGGTTGCGGTGGATGTACTCGATCTGGTCGGCGTAGACGTTCGGGGTGGAGATCTCCACCGTGGCCGGCAGATTGTGGATCACCGGCCGGTCGGGGCTCGCGTCCCACAGCCGGGTGAGTCCGTCGCACAGTTCCAGCACGAAGTCGGGTTCGGTGAGGTTGAAGGTCTCGGGGGAGAACTGGAAGCGGACACCGGGCGCGTCACCGGCGCGCCGCGCCATGTGCCCGGCCGCCTCCCGCACGGTCCGCCACACCTCGGCCCGGCTCCGCCCGAGCACCACGTCCCGCCACACCGGCGAGGTCGCGATGTACAGGTGGACGACGGCCCGGGGCAGCCCGGCGATCGCGTCGAAGGTCCGGTCGATCAGGTCGGCGCGGGCGGGCGTGAACACCACGGGCGTCACGTCGTCCGGCACGGCGCCGTCGCGCACGAGGTGGCGGACGAAGTCGAAGTCCGTGCGGCTCGCGGAGGGATAGCCGACCTCGATCTCCTTGAAGCCGGTCGCCACCAGCAGATCGAAGAAGCGGCGCTTGCGGGGCGTGTCCATCGGCTCGGCGAGCGCCTGGTTGCCGTCGCGCAGGTCGACGGGGACCCACAGCGGGGCGCGCTCGACGCGGGCGGAGGGCCAGCGGCGGTCGTCGGCCGGGACGCGCACGCGGTCCTGGTAGGGGCGGTAGCGGTGGTACGGCATGCGGCTGGGCCGCTGCGGGTTCCAGACGGGTGGGGCGGTGGTCATCGTCGGCTGTGGCCTTCGGCTCGGTCGGACGGTGACCGGCAGCACGGAGCCCCGCGGCGGGGCGCCGGTCGCGTCAGACCCCGCCGCGGCAGCCGAGAAGAAGCAGACCGCGGATCATGCGGGGTACGCTAGCGACTCCTCCGCTCCTCAGACAAGTGAGAATCGTCGGGCAAGCCCCGTACTCCCCGGACAAGTTGGTGACGTCGATGCCGCTCGGTGCCCTCCGCCCCAGCCCGCTGGTCGAACAGGCCGCGCAGCGCCTGCGCGAACAGATCGCGGCCGGACACTGGCCGGTCGGCGGCAAGCTGCCCGGCGAGACCACGCTGGCCAGGGAGCTGGGGGTGGGCCGCTCCACGGTCCGCGAGGCCCTGCGCGCCCTCGCCGGCGCCGGCCTGGTCCGGCCCCGGCACGGCGCCGGGGTCTTCGTCACCGCCACCGAGCCCGTCGCCGACTGGCCCGCCCGGCTGCGCCGGGCCGCGGTCACCGACGTCTACGAGGTCCGCATGGGCGTCGAGGTCCAGGCCGCCCGGCTCGCCGCCCGGCGCCGCACCCCCGAGGACATCGCGGCACTGCGGGCCGTGCTGGAGGGCCGCCGCAGGGCCGTCACCGCCGATGACGCGGCCTTCGTGGAGGCCGACATCGCCCTGCACGCGGCCGTGGTCGACGCCGCCCACAACCCGGTGCTGACCGACCTGTTCACCGAGTTCGTCCCCGTCCTGCGCGAGGGCCTGATCGGCCTCCTGGACCTCACCCGCCTGCGCGAAGCCGATCCCGGGACCGGGGACCACACCCACACGGGACTGATCGAGGCCGTCGTCGCCGGCGACCCGGAGACGGCGGCGACCACCCTGCACGCCGAGCTGGAGTCGACCCTGGGGCTGCTGCGGGCGGGGAGCGAGGGGACGGCGCCGGCGCCCTGACGACCGCCGGGGCCGCCCACCGGCTCATCCCGCCGCGGCCGCCCTGCGGTGCCGGCCCGGAGGCACTCCGAACTCGCGTTTGAACGCCTTGGCGAAGGCGACCCCACCCGTTCGGCGCGGGACCGGAATAGGCCGACGGTCCGCGGGGTTGACCCGGGCGGCAGAAGCATGCACACGCATGAATTATCCGGAAGGTCGGCCATGAAGATCGGCATCATCGGTGCGGGAAACATCGGCGGCAACCTCACCCGGCGGCTCACCGCCCTCGGCCACGACGTCTCCGTCGCCAACTCGCGCGGCCCCGAGACCCTGAAGGACCTGGCGGCGGAGACCGGCGCCACCCCGGTGCGCGCCGAGGAGGCGGCCGAGGGCGCCGAGGTCGTCGTCGTCACCGTGCCGCTCAAGGCGGTCCCGGACCTCCCCGCCGGCCTGCTGGACGGGGCGGCCGAGGGGGCCGCGGTGATCGACACCAACAACTACTACCCCAAGCAGCGCGACGGCCGGATCGACGCCATCGAGGACGACGGCCTGACCGAGAGCCGCTGGGTCGAGCGGCACCTCGGCCACCCCGTGATCAAGGCGTTCAACGGCACCTACGCCCAGGACATCCTCGACCGCCCGCTGCCCGCCGGCCACCCCGACCGGATGGCGCTCCCCGTCGCCGGGGACGACGAGGCCGCCAAGGCGAGGGTGCGCGCCCTGATCGACGAACTCGGCTTCGACACGGTCGACGCCGGCGGCATCGACGACTCCTGGCGCCAGCAGCCCGACACCCCGGTCTACGGCCTGCGGGCCGGCGCGGACGCGGTACGGGCGGCCCTGTCGGAGGCGTCCGCGCAGCGCCCGGCGGACTTCCGGTACTGAGAAGCCCGCCGCCCGGCCCTCAGGGCGTGGCCCAGTCGCGCAGGTCGTCCTTCTCCGCGAAACGGGCCACGTTCTTGTCGTGGGGCTCGCTGGTGTACTGGTGGAACCGCCACTTGGCCTTGACGCGGGGCTTGCCCGCGGTGACGTAGTCGGCGATCCACAGCCCGTCCCCGGCGTAGGACGTGGTGTCGATGTTCAGCCAGAAGTGGCGGTTGCAGTAGAGCACGACCCGGTTGTCCGGCCGCAGCTCCTTGAGCCTGCGGATGAAGCGGTCCTTCTCCGCGTTGCTCGCGTGCGTCCCCTCGCCGGTGTTCTCCCAGTCGACGGCGAGGACGTCGCCGGGCCGGTCCGGGGTGTGGCGCAGGAAGTAATCGGCCTGGGCGCTCAGATGGCCCGGCCACAGGAAGTGGTAGAAGCCGACGACCAGGCCCGCGTCGCGCCCGCGCTTGGTCTGGGCCGCGAGTCTGGGGTTGACGTACGAACGGCCCTCCGTCGCCTTGATGAAGACGAAGGAGAGGCCGTCCGTGGCGTAGGAGGAGGACTGGAAGGCGCTGACGTCGATGCCATGGAGCATGCAGGGGTTGTGCCCTGTGCGTCCGTGGCCGGAACCTTCGGCCCGGAGCCGGAACGTGGCGTGCCGGACCCGTCCGGCCCCGTGCCCGCCTTGTCGTTGGAGCCCACCTTCATCTCCACCTTGACGACGGCCGGCGGACGGCCGGGGCGGAGTCGGTTCCAGAGGGCCATGTCGTCCAGGTGGCCCGGACAGCTGCCGAGGTCCTGGTTACGGCTCTTGCCGTACAGCTCGCTCGGCGTCCTGGCGGCCTCGCGGTCGTTGTCGTCGCCCGGCGCGGGGCGGATCGATCACCGCGCGGCAGTCCCTGGGGGAACAGCGGCCGGCGGGCCGGACGAACGCCACCACAGACTCGCCGTCCCGTCGGCGCCCACGGTGGCCACCAGCCGGGCGTCCGGGCTGAAGGCGAGCGCGGTGACACGCTCGGCCGCGTCACCGAACGGGCCGCCCAGCGGGCGCGGCCTGGCCCGGTCGGTGACGTCCCACAGCCGCACGGTCCGCGCCGCGTCCACGGTGGCCAGCAGCCGCGCGTCGGGACTGAAGGCGAGCGCGGTCGTCCGCTCCCCGGCACCGCCGAAGGAGGGACCCGCGGCCTCGGGGCGCCGGGGATCCGACACGTCCCACAACCGCACCGACCCCTCGGCGCCGGCGACGGCGAGGGTGTGGCCGTCGGAGGAGAACTGGGCGGCGGCGACCGCCTGGTGGAACCGGCTGAGGGTGGTCAGCGGCCGCGGCCGTCCCCGGTCGAGGCGCAGTTCGGCCAGCCGGGGCGAGCCGGTCGTGCCCGAGTCGGCGAAGAGGACCCGGTCCCGGCCCGCCGCCACGGCCTTCACCTCCATCGGGGCGCCGTCCACGGACCACCGGGTCGCCCCGGAGCCGACGGCGAGCGCGCGTACGTCCGGCCCCCCGGCCGCCACCAGCGTGCGGCCGTCCGGACTCGTCGCCACGGCCGTCACCCGGCGCACGCCCCCGCGGACGGGGACCCGCTCCGGGTGCCCGGGATCCGCCAGGTCCCAGGTGCTGGCCGCGGACCGGGTGACCGTCACCAGCAGCCGGCCGTCCGGGGTGAACGCCAGCGCCTCGGCCCGGCCGCGCGGACCGAGCCGTCCCGCGGCGGTCAGCCGCCAGTGTTCCGGGGCGGGCGCCCGGATCTGTTCCGGCTCCACCTCGTGCCAGGGACCGGGCAGCACCTCCTGCACCGCCGCGGCCGTCAGGCACGTGAGGACGACCAGCCAGGTGGTCAGCAGCCCCGGCAGCCGCCGCCCCCGGGCCGCCGGCCCGTATCGCGCCCGCGCCCGCGCGGGAGCCGCGGCGGGCGGCACCGGGCGCGCCCCCAGGGCAGCGCTCAGCCGGGTGCCGGGGCGCGCGTGCGCCGCCGGCGGCGGGTCGGCAGGGCGGACGGCCAGCGCCAGCACCAGACGGCCGAGCGCGCTGTCAGCTCGCAGCACTGGACCCCCTCGGCTGCGACAGCGCCTCTTCCGCGTCCGCGCCGGCCTGCCGGGCGGTGGGCAGCGGGGGCTCGGGCTGCTGACCCGCGCCCGCGCCGGTGATCGGGATCGCCTGGAAGAACTTCGCGACGACCAGCGGGGTGGTCACCCCCACGGCGAACGCGGCGGTCGCGTTCGGCAGCTGACCGGAATTGCCCAGCGCGGCGGTGAGCCCGAACCCGGCGAACAGCCGCAGCCCGATGGCCACCAGCATCACCGGCCGGTCGGCGCGGGTGCGCCAGGGCCAGCGCCAGCGGCTGCGCGGACCCGTCGGACGCATCAGCGCCGAGAGGTTGAGCGCCTCGGCCACACTGCTGCCGAGCAGCCCCCACAGCGCGGGGTACAGGTCGATCACGCCACCGATGGTAGCCCTCGGTGAGGTGAAAAAAGCTATTTGTGACGGTGATGTCGGAAATCGTACCGGTTCAGCACTCGATGATGTTCACGGCCAGGCCGCCCCGGGCCGTCTCCTTGTACTTCACGCTCATGTCCGCGCCGGTGTCCTTCATGGTCTTGATGACCTTGTCGAGGGACACCTTGTGGGAGCCGTCGCCGCGCATCGCCATCTTCGCGGCCGTGACCGCCTTCACCGCGGCCATGCCGTTGCGCTCGATGCACGGGATCTGCACCAGGCCGCCGACCGGGTCGCAGGTCAGGCCGAGGTTGTGCTCCATGCCGATCTCGGCCGCGTTCTCCACCTGCTCGGGGGAGCCGCCGAGCACCTCGGCGAGCGCGCCCGCGGCCATGGAGCAGGCGGAGCCCACCTCGCCCTGGCAGCCGACCTCGGCGCCGGAGATGGAGGCGTTCTCCTTGAACAGCATGCCGATCGCGCCGGCGGCGAGGAGGAAGCGGACCACGCCGTCCTCGTCCGCGCCCGGCACGAAGTTGATGTAGTAGTGCAGGACCGCCGGGATGATGCCGGCCGCGCCGTTCGTGGGGGCGGTCACCACCCGGCCGCCGGCCGCGTTCTCCTCGTTGACCGCCATGGCGTAGAGCGTGATCCACTCCATGGCGTGCGCCAGCGGGTCGCCCTCGGCGCGCAGCTGGCGGGCCGAGACCGCCGCGCGGCGGCGCACCTTCAGCCCGCCGGGCAGGATGCCCTCCCGGGACATGCCCCGCCCCACGCACTCGCGCATCACCCGCCAGATCTCCAGCAGTCCGGCGCGGATCTCGTCCTCGGTGCGCCAGGCCCGCTCGTTCTCCAGCATCAGGGAGGAGATCGACAGGCCGGTCTCCTTCGTCAGGCGCAGCAGCTCGTCGCCCGTGCGGAACGGGTACTTCAGGACCGTGTCGTCCAGCACGATCCGGTCCGCGCCCACCGCGTCCTCGTCCACCACGAAGCCGCCGCCGACCGAGTAGTACGTCTTCGTCAGCACTTCGGCGCCCGTGGCGTCGTACGCCCACAGGGTCATGCCGTTCGCGTGGTAGGGCAGGGCCTTGCGGCGGTGCAGGACCAGGTCGTCGTCGTAGGAGAAGGGGATCTCGTGCTCGCCGAGCAGCGCGATGCGGTTCGCCTGCCGGATCCCCTCCACCCGCTCGTCGGCCGTCTCCACGTCCACCGTGCGCGGCGAGGCGCCCTCCAGGCCGAGCAGCACCGCCTTCGGGGTGCCGTGGCCGTGGCCGGTCGCGCCGAGCGAGCCGTACAGCTCGCAGCGCAGGGAGGCGACGGAGCCGAGCAGGTCCTCGTTGCGCAGCCGGCGGGCGAACATGCGCGCCGCGCGCATCGGACCGACCGTGTGGGAGCTGGACGGGCCGATGCCGATCGAGAACAGGTCGAAGACCGAGATGGCCACGGAGGACTCCTCAAGACGGGGTGGTGCAAAAAGGGCGGTACAGGGGCGCGGGCACCGCACACGCCGGTACTACCAGTGTGCGCGGTGCCCCGCGAAAGGTGACTTACTTGTTCAGACCCGGGTACAGCGGGTGCTTGTCGGCGAGCGCCTTGACGCGGGCCTTGAGCGCCTCGGCGTCGTAGGACGGCTTCAGCGTCTCGGCGATCACGTCGGCGACCTCGGCGAAGTCCTCGGCCGTGAAGCCGCGGGTGGCCAGCGCCGGGGTGCCGATGCGCAGCCCCGAGGTGACCATCGGCGGGCGCGGGTCGTTCGGGACGGCGTTGCGGTTGACCGTGATGCCGACCTCGTGCAGCCGGTCCTCGGCCTGCTGCCCGTCCAGCTCGCTCGCGCGCAGGTCCACCAGGATCAGGTGCACGTCCGTGCCGCCGGACAGCACGTTCACCCCGGCCTCGCGCGCGTCGGCGGCGGTCAGCCGCTCGGCGAGGATGCGGGCGCCCTCCACCGTGCGGCGCTGGCGCTCCTTGAAGTCCTCGCCCGCCGCGACCTTGAAGGACACGGCCTTGGCCGCGATCACGTGCTCCAGCGGACCGCCCTGGAAGCCCGGGAAGACGGAGGAGTTCAGCTTCTTCGCGAAGTCCTTCTTCGCGAGGATGATGCCGCCGCGCGGGCCGCCGAGCGTCTTGTGGGTCGTGGAGGTGACCACGTCGGCGTACTCCACCGGGTTCGGGTGCAGCCCCGCGGCGACCAGGCCGGCGAAGTGCGCCATGTCGACCCACAGGTACGCGCCGGTCTCGTCGGCGATCCGGCGGAACTCCGCGAAGTCCAGCTGCCGGGGGTACGCCGACCAGCCCGCGATGATCACCTTGGGGCGGTGCTCCTTGGCGAGCTTCTCCACCTCGGCCATGTCGACCAGGCCGGTCTCGGCGTCCACGTGGTAGGCGACCACGTCGAACTGCTTGCCGGAGAAGTTCAGCCGCATGCCGTGGGTCAGGTGGCCGCCGTGCGCCAGGTCCAGGCCGAGGATGGTGTCCCCGGGCTGGGCCAGCGCGAACAGGGCCGCCTGGTTCGCGGAGGCGCCGGAGTGGGGCTGCACGTTGGCGTACTCGGCGCCGAACAGCTCCTTGACCCGGTCGATGGCGATCTGCTCGGCCACGTCGACGTGCTCGCAGCCGCCGTAGTAGCGGCGGCCCGGGTAGCCCTCGGCGTACTTGTTGGTGAGGACCGAGCCCTGCGCCTCCATGACCGCGAGCGGCGCGAAGTTCTCGGAGGCGATCATCTCCAGCGTCGACTGCTGGCGGTTCAGCTCGGCGTCGACCGCGGCGGCGATCTCCGGGTCCAGCTCGTGCAGGGGCGTGTTCAGGACAGTCATGGGGCTACGACTCCTCAGCCGGCGGTGAAGGCGGTGTACTCGTCCGCGGAGAGCAGCTCGGCCGGCTCCTCCGTGACGCGGACCTTGAACAGCCAGCCGCCCTCGAAGGGGGCCGAGTTCACCAGCGACGGGTCGTTGACGACGTCCTCGTTCACCTCGGTGACCTCACCGGTGACCGGCGAGTACAGGTCGGAGACCGACTTCGTCGACTCCAGCTCGCCGCAGGACTCGCCCGCGGACACCGTGGAGCCGACCTCGGGGAGGTCCACGAAGACGACATCGCCGAGCGCGTTGGCCGCGTGCTCCGTGATGCCGACCGTCGAGACGCCGCCCTCGGCGTCCGACAGCCACTCGTGCTCCTTGCTGTAGCGCAGCTGCTGGGGGTTGCTCATGGCCTGAATTCTCCTGTACGCGCGGGAGTGATGGTGACGGGGGGACTGGGGAAACCGCTGGTGAGCGGGTGAATGTGCGCAGGGTCACGCGTCGCCGCACGGCCTTGGCCGGACGGGCGCGAGCGTGCCCGGCGGCTACTTCTGGCGCTTGTAGAACGGCAGGGCCACGACCTCGTACGGCTCGTGGGTGCCCCGGATGTCGACGCCGACGCCCGGGGTGCCCGGCGCCGCGTGCGCCGCGTCGACGTAGGCCATGGCGATCGGCTTGCCCAGGGTGGGGGAGGGGGCGCCGGAGGTGACCTCGCCGATCACCTCGCCGCCCGCGACCACGGCGTACCCGGCGCGCGGCACCCGGCGGCCCTCGGCGACCAGCCCGACCAGGACCCGGGGCGGGTTCTGCCCGGCCCGGTCGGCGGCCTCGGCCAGTGCCTCGCGGCCCACGAAGTCGCCCTCCTTGTCGAACTTGACCACGCGGCCCAGCCCGGCGTCGAAGGGGGTCAGGGAGGTGGTCAGCTCGTGCCCGTACAGCGGCATGCCCGCCTCCAGGCGCAGCGTGTCCCGGCAGGACAGCCCGCACGGGACCAGGCCGACGCCCTCGCCGGCCTCGGTCAGCGCCTGCCACAGCCCGACGGCGTGCTCCGGCTTCACGAACAGCTCGAAGCCGTCCTCGCCGGTGTACCCCGTACGGGCGATCAGCGCCGGGACGCCGGCGACCGTGCCGGGCAGGCCGGCGTAGTACTTCAGGCCGTCCAGGTCGGCGTCGGTCAGGGACTTCAGGATGCCGGGGGACTCGGGGCCCTGCACCGCGATCAGCGCGTAGGCGTCCCGGTCGTCGCGGACCTCGGCGGCGAACCCGGCCGCGCGCTCGGTGAGCGCGTCCAGCACCACCTGGGCATTGGAGGCGTTGGCCACGACCATGTACTCGGTCTCCGCCAGCCGGTAGACGATCAGGTCGTCCAGGATGCCGCCGTCGGCCCGGCAGATCATGGTGTAGCGGGCGCGGCCCACGCCGACGGAGGCGATGTTGCCGACCAGGGCGTGGTTCAGGAAGGCGGCGGCCTCGGCGCCGGTCACGGTGATCTCGCCCATGTGGGAGAGGTCGAACAGGCCGGCCCGGGTGCGCACGGCGGTGTGCTCGTCGCGCTCGGAGCCGTAGCGCAGGGGCATGTCCCAGCCGGCGAAGTCGGTCATCGTGGCGCCCAGCGAGCGGTGCACGGCGTCGAGCGCGGTATGGCGGAGTTCGGTACTGCTCATCGGTCGGTCGTCTCCCAGGGCACAAGGACGGGGCGAGGAACGTTCCTCCCCATCTGTCATCGGAACCTGAGAGGTTCGCCGCCACCGCCACGGGGACGATCACGGCTTGCACCTTGGGTGGGACCGCCGTCGCCGGCGGCCCGCTTTTCAGATGTGCCTCGCCCGCGCGGTAACGGGGCCTGAGAGATTCAAGGGAGGGACTTGCTCCTTCGGCGCCCCAGGCGGCCCCGAGGGGGCCCGGGGACTCTCCCGCGCGGATTCAAACGGCCGGTATGCAGTTGGCGGCCTCATCATTGCACGCCACACCCCGGCCATCCAGAGTGCGCCGCTTGTGACCGACCTGTGGCCGTAAGCGCACGTACCGCCGACGGTTGCCCATTACCTTTCCTTTACACAGAACGGGCATGGGATTGACCGAGCCCCTGGGGAGGACGATCACGGTGAACAGGACATCGGCCTACGCCGCCCACACCGGTCTGGCAGTCCCGAAACCGCCCGCCGCGGCGGCCCGGGAACGCGGTGCGGAGCGCCCCGCGCCGGTCGTCCGCGACCTGCGCGACCGGGCCGGCCGCAGCCCGCACGCCCTGCTCTTCGGGCCCCGCGACCTGGTGGTGGTCACCGGCCTGCCGGGCAGCGGCAAGTCCACCCTGATGCACCGCGCGGTCACCGGCCGCCGCGTCGACTCCCAGGACATGCGCGACCGCTTCCAGGCCCGCCTCCCCGGCTTCCTGCCGTACGCGCTCTACCGCCCCCTGGTCCGCCTCGCGCACTACGCCGGGCTACGCCGGGCGCTGCGCACCGGCGAGGGGCTGGTCGTGCACGACTGCGGCACCCAGCCGTGGGTGCGCGCCTGGCTGGCCCGCGCGGCCCGGCGCCGGGGCGGCACCCTGCACCTGCTGCTGCTCGACGTGGACCCCGAGACCGCCCGCCGGGGCCAGCGCGAGCGCGGCCGGGGCGTCTCCCGCTACGCCTTCCGCCGCCACCGCCGCGCCACGGCCCGGCTGCTGCGCGCGGTGGAGGAGGGGGACCTGCCCGCCGGATGCGGCGCGGCCGTGCTGCTGGACCGGGACGCGGCGGACGTCCTCGCCCGCGTCGGCTTCACTCGGTGAGGGGCTGTCAGTGCCACCCGCTAGCCTTCATGGTCACAGCAGTGGTTCCCAGCAGGCGGTAGGCACATGGACTTCCCGGCGGACATTCCCGCGGACTTCCCGGCACCGGCGCACCCGCACCCGCACGGCGGTTGGCCCGGCAACGAGCTGGAGGAGGTGTTGTCGGCCTCCCTCGGCATCCCCGCGGCGGGCGGCCGGATCGTCGAGGTCGTCGGCCGCAGCCTCCTGTGGATCCCGCTGCCGGGCGGCGGGGGCCCGGACAGCGGCCCGCTGGACCTGCCCACGATGGACATCGGCGGCCAGGCCTTCGTCCCGGTGTTCAGCTCCGAGGAACAGCTCCGCCAGGTGGCCGGCTCGCACATGGCGTTCACCATCGCCCCGGCGGTGGAGTTCGCCCGCGGCCTGCCCCCGCACGTGGGCATCGTCGTCAACCCCGAGGGCGTGGTCGGCATACCGCTGCCGCCCGAGGCGGTGGCCGAGCTGTGCCGGGTGGGCCGCACCCCGCTCGACGGCCCGGGCACCGGCGGCCGGGTCCGTCTCTTCGAGCCGGACTGGCAGGACGACCCGGTCGACTTCCTCGCCGCCGCCTCCGCCGAGTTCACCGGGACCGGCGTGGTCCTCACCGCCCGCCGCTGCCTGGCCGCCGTCGAGACGGCCGACCCGGCGCTGTTCGTCGGCGTCGAACTCTCCCGGTGGGAAGGCGACCTGCGCGCCCTCCCCCTCCAGGCCCTCGGCAGGGCCCTGGCCGCGGTCCCGGTGCGGTGGGCGGTCAACCTGGTCCTCCTGGACGTGACGGACGACCCGGTCGCGACCTGGCTGAAGGCGAACGTCCGTCCGTTCTACACATACGCCCACTGAAACGCGCCCTTCAGGGGCGCGGGGAACCGCGCGAGAACCAACACGCACCCGCACACGCGTACGGACGCCAAGGCCCCGGGCCGGCAGGCGCATAAGCTGTGCTCACACGCCGGGTCAAAAAAAGAAGGGGCACACCAGGTGAGCGCGAGCCACAGCGGCAGCGTCGAGCACATGCTGCGCCAGGTCACGCCCGGACGCTACGACGCCTACGAGGCATTGCTGCGCGCCCTCGCCACCCCCTCCTCCGGCCAGATCTTCATGCTCCTGTGGCACGGCCAGGCCGGCGCCCCGGACGCCCAGTACGGGAACATGGAGGTGGACGGCTTCCACTACGCCCCCGGCGTGACCTCCGCTCAGGAACTGTCGGCCAGCGGCTGGAACCGTTCCTACGAGGTGGCCGACGGCCTGGACGTGGCCCGCACCCTCTACCCCGACCACTACGGCCTCTGGCTCAATCCGCACGCCCCGGGCGGCGGCGTCGGCATCCCCTGGCTGGACCTGCGCCGCATCGCCACCGGTCTGGACCGCCAGCCGGCCGGTCCGCTGCGCCTGTCCGAGCCCGGCATCGAGATCCCGCAGTTCTACGCCCTGCTCGCGCAGAACGCCCACCGCACCCCCGCGCTGCGCTCACTGCGCCGCGCCTGGGTGCAGCCCGCGCTGGGGGCGCCGTACCTCGCCATCGGCCTGGACGTGTACGACACCTCGCCCGCCGCGGTCGACTCGGTGCGGGCCATGATGCAGCAGTCCATCGGCGCGGTCCCGGAGGGCCTGCCGGTCTCGACGGTCGCCATGACCGACGCCCACGATCCGGTGGTGATGTGGATGCGGGCCAACGCGCGCCCCTTCTACGACCGCGAGGCACACGCCCCGGTGCCGCCGCAGTCCCCGCTCCAGGTGCCGGCCCCGCCGCAGACCCCGGCCGGCGGGTACGGCTATCCGCCCGCGCCGGGCGGCTACTGACCAACCGCGCCCGGAGACGGTCTTGTTGACGCACACGCAGAATCCATCGGCCCGGGACGCTTCTGCGCGCGTAGACATCGGCCGAACCTCCCGAACCGCGTAGATTCGCCGTTCTGTCCCAACTGGCCCGCGTCCGGGGTCCGTTACCCACTGTTCGGATAACGGAATCCCCTGCACTGCATCACGGTTGCGCATACTTTCGCCGTCAGCTCTGGCGGGTGATCACAGCGACGCTGAAGACTCGCGACTCAGACGCGAGGCCGAGGGCCTCGTGATCGATGGCAAGTCGACAAAGCCGCAATCCGCGGCAGGCGCAGGCCGGTCACCACCGGCGAGAGGGGTCGCTCACCGTGACCGCACCGATCGAGACCACCGGGGCGGCAGCCGAGGCGCAGCCGGAGGCTGTGCTGGAGGGTGCCGGTAAGGGGCAGATCGAGGGTCGTTCCCTGGGCCAGATCGCCTGGACCCGGTTCAAGAAGGACAAGGCCGCCGTCGCCGGTGGCGTCATCGTGATCCTGCTGATCCTCCTCGCCGTCCTCTCCCGCCCCCTCCAGGCCCTGTTCGGCCTCGACCCCAACGCCTTCCACCAGGACCTGATCACCCCGGACACCTCGCTGCCCACGGGCAGTTGGGGCGGCATGAGCGCGGACCACCCGCTCGGCGTGGACCCGAAGTTCGGCCGGGACATCGCGACCCGCATCCTCGAAGGCTCCTGGGTGTCGCTGGTGGTCGCGTTCGGCGCCACCATCCTGTCCAACGTCATCGGCGCGATCATGGGCGTCATCGCGGGCTACTACGGCGGGCGGGTGGACTCGATCATCAGCCGGCTGATGGACACCTTCCTCGCCTTCCCCCTCCTGCTCTTCGCGATCGCCATCTCCGCCACCCTCCAGGGCGGCGCCTTCGGCCTCAACGGACTGCCGCTGCACCTGAGCGTGCTCATCTTCGTCATCGGCTTCTTCAACTGGCCCTATCTGGGCCGGATCGTGCGCGGCCAGACCCTCGCCCTGCGGGAGCGCGAGTTCGTCGACGCGGCCCGGGGCATGGGCGCCAAGGCCCCCTACATCCTCTTCCGCGAACTGATGCCGAACCTGGTCGGCCCGATCATCGTCTACTCGACGCTGCTGATCCCGACCAACATCATCTTCGAGGCGTCGCTGAGCTTCCTCGGCGTCGGCATCCAGCCCCCGCAGGCGTCCTGGGGCGGCATGCTCCGCGAGGCGGTCACCTACTACCAGGTCGACCCCCAGTACATGATCGTCCCGGGCCTCGCCATCTTCGTCACCGTGCTGGCGTTCAACCTGCTCGGCGACGGTCTCCGCGACGCTCTCGACCCGCGCAGCCGCTGACGCCTGCCGCGAGAGCCCGACAAGTTTTCAATCAATGGAGGGGAAAGCGCCCATCATGCGAAGGTCAGCGCTGGCCGCTATCGCGGCCATCGGCTCCGCCAGCCTGCTTCTTGCGGGTTGCAGCAAGGCCGATGACAACACCAACGAGAACGGCACCAAGTCGGCCGGGGCCAACGCCGCGACCAAGGGCGTCGTGAACGCGTCGGACAAGAAGGGTGGCACGGTCACCTACGAGATGTCCGACGTCCCGGACTCCTTCGACCCGGGCAACACGTACTACGCGTACATGTACAACCTCAGCCGGCTGTACGCCCGTCCGCTGATGACCTTCAAGCCCGGTGCCGGCGACGAGGGCAACACCCTGGTCCCGGACCTCGCGGCGAGCAAGGGCCAGCCGAGCGACGGCGGCAAGACCTGGACGTACAAGCTGCGCGCGGGCCTGAAGTACGAGGACGGCACGCCGATCACCTCGAAGGACGTCAAGTACGCCGTCGAGCGCTCCAACTTCGCGCGTGACGTGCTCTCCCTCGGCCCGAACTACTTCCAGCAGTTCATGGCCGACGGCGACAAGTACAAGGGCCCGTACAAGGACAAGAACCCCAAGGGCCTGTCCTCCATCGAGACCCCGGACGACACCACGATCGTCTTCCACCTGAAGCAGGCCTTCCAGGAGTTCGACTACCTGGTCGCCACGCCGCAGACGGCCCCGGTGCCGCAGTCGAAGGACACCGGCGTCGACTACGTCAAGCACGTCCTGTCCTCCGGCTCGTACAAGTTCCAGAGCTACGAGGACGGCAAGCAGGCCGTGTTCGTGCGCAACGAGAACTGGGACCCGAAGACCGACCCGCTGCGCAAGCAGCTGCCGGACAAGATCGTCGTCAAGATGAAGGTCAACCCGGAGACCATCGACCAGGACGTCTCGGCCGGCAACGCCATCGAGCTGGTCGGCACCGGTGTCCAGGCCTCCACCCAGGCCGAGATCCTCACCGACCCCGCCAAGAAGGCCAACACGGACAACACCTACGGTGGCCGTCTCGTCTACCTGGCGATCAACAGCAAGCTGAAGCCGTTCGACAAGCCCGAGTGCCGCAAGGCCGTGCAGTACGCCATCGACAAGGTCTCGGTGCAGACCGCCGAGGGCGGCCCGGTCCGCGGTGAGATCGCCTCCACCGTCCTGCCCCCGGACATCCCGGGCTACGCCAAGGCCGACGTCTACGCGACCAAGGACAGCAAGGGCGACGTCGCCAAGGCCAAGGACCAGCTGAAGGCCTGCGGCGAGACCTCGATCTCCACCAACATCACGGCCCGTTCGGACCGTCCGCAGGAGATCGACGCCGCCACGGCGATCATCAACTCGCTGAAGAAGGTCGGCATCAACGCCAGCCTCAAGCAGTACCCGTCCGGCAAGTACTTCACGGACTACGCGGGCGTGCCGAAGTTCACGCAGAAGCAGAACGTCGGCCTGATGATGATGCAGTGGGGTGCCGACTGGCCCTCCGGCTACGGCTTCCTGCAGCAGATCCTGAACGGCAAGGCGATCAGCCAGTCCGGCAGCACCAACCTGTCGCAGTACGACAACAAGGAAGTCAACGAGCTGCTGGGCAAGGCGATCGCCACCCAGGACACCGGCGAGCGCAACAGCCTCTACAGCCAGATCGACAAGAAGACCATGGACGACGCCGTCCTCGTCCCGCTGACCTACTTCAAGGTCCTGCTGGGCCGTCCGCAGAACTACACCAACCTGGTTTCCACGGCGGCCTTCAGCGGTCAGTACGACTACCTCAACATCGGCGTCGCGTCGAAGTAGCAGCCCCGGAAGGCAGGTGAAGGCATTGGTGCCCGTGGGCCCCCCGGCCCACGGGCACCAGCGCCGGCCCCCGTGATCTCGTACATCCTCCGCCGGACGTTCGCGGCAGTGATCCTGCTGCTGGTCGTCTCCGCGGTCACCTTCGCCATCTTCTTCCTGCTGCCGCGACTCGCCGGCCAGACGGCGGACCAGCTGGCACAGCAGTACATCGGCAAGAGCCCGTCGAAGGCGGACATCGCCGCGGTCAAGCACAACCTCGGTCTGGACCAGCCCGTCTACGTCCAGTACTGGCACTTCATCAAGGGGATCGTGGGCGGCGCCACGTACGACCTCGGCCCGACCACGGTGCACTGCGACGCGCCGTGCTTCGGCTACTCCTTCAAGAACCACCAGGCGGTCTGGCCGGAGCTGACCTCCCGCATCCCGATCACGGCCTCGCTGGCCGTGGGCGCCGCCGTCCTGTGGCTCCTGTCCGGAGTGGTGGTCGGCGTGATCTCCGCGCTGAAGCCGCGCTCGTTCTTCGACCGCGCCTTCATGGGCGTCGCGCTCGCCGGTGTCTCGCTGCCCATGTTCTTCACGGGCAAGCTGGCGCAGCTGCTCTTCACCGTCCAGATCCCGATCTTCGGGCGCACCTACGTCCCGTTCACGGAGAACCCGGCGCAGTGGGCCAACACCCTCTTCCTGGCCTGGTGTTCGCTGGCCCTGCTCTACTCCGCCATCTACGCCCGGCTGACCCGCTCGGGGATGCTGGAGACGATGAACGAGGACTTCATCCGCACGGCCCGGTCCAAGGGCCTGGTCGAGCGCCGGGTGGTGGTCAAGCACGGACTGCGCTCCGCGCTCACCCCGATCATCACCGTCTTCGGCATGGACATCGGCCTGCTGCTCGGCGGCGCCGTGATCACCGAGTCGGTGTTCTCGCTGCACGGCATCGGCGAGTACGCGGTGCAGGGCATCACCGACAACGACCTGCCCAAGATCCTCGGCGTGACCCTGCTCGCCGCCTTCTTCGTCGTGATCGCAAATCTTGTGGTGGACGTGCTCTACGCCGCCGCCGACCCGCGGGTGAGGCTCTCGTGACCGAACTCTCCAAGACCGGTGCCGCGGTGGGCGAGCCCGCCCCCGCCAAGGCCCCCGAAGCCTTCCTGGAGGTCCGCGACCTCAAGGTGCACTTCCCGACCGACGACGGCCTGGTCAAGTCCGTCGACGGGGTCAGCTTCTCGCTGGAGAAGGGCAAGACCCTCGCCATCGTGGGCGAGTCCGGCTCCGGCAAGTCGGTGACCTCGCTGGCCATCATGGGCCTGCACCGGCTCGGCGCGCGCGGCAAGAACGTGCGGATGTCCGGCGAGATCTGGCTGAACGGCAAGGAACTGATCTCCTCCTCCCCGGACGAGGTGCGCAGGCTGCGCGGCCGGGAGATGGCGATGATCTTCCAGGACCCGCTGTCCGCGATGCACCCCTACTACAAGGTCGGCGACCAGATCGTCGAGGCCTACCGGGTGCACCACGACGTCAGCAAGAAGGTCGCCCGCACCCGGGCCATCGAAATGCTCGACCGGGTCGGCATCCCCGAGCCCGCCAAGCGCGTCGACGGCTACCCGCACGAGTTCTCCGGCGGCATGCGCCAGCGCGCCATGATCGCCATGGCCCTGGTGAACAACCCCGAGCTGCTGATCGCGGACGAGCCGACCACCGCCCTCGACGTGACCGTCCAGGCGCAGATCCTCGACCTGATCCGGGACCTGCAGAAGGAGTTCGGCTCCGCGGTCGTCATGATCACCCACGACCTGGGTGTGGTCGCCGAGATCGCCGACGAGGTCCTGGTGATGTACGGCGGCCGGTGCGTGGAGCGCGGTCCGGCCGACGAGGTCTTCGAGCAGCCGCAGCACCCCTACACCTGGGGCCTGCTCGGCTCGATGCCCCGCATCGACCGCGAGACCTCCGAACGGCTCATCCCGGTCAAGGGCCAGCCGCCGAGCCTCATCAACGTCCCCCCGGGCTGCGCCTTCCACCCGCGCTGCCCGTACGCGGACATCCCCAAGGGGAACGTCACCCGCACGGTGCGCCCCGAGCTGGAGCAGGTGAGCACCGGGCACTGGTCCGCCTGTCACCTCCCCACCGAGGACCGCCAGCGGATCTGGACCGAAGAGATTGCGCCGAAGCTGTGAGTGAGACCAAGAAGACGGACGAGGCCGCGGTCCCCCGGCAGACACCGGCCTCCGAGGGCTCGGCGGAGCGCGAGGTGCTGCTCAGGGTCGAGGGCCTGACCAAGCACTTCCCGATCAAGAAGGGCATCCTCCAGCGCCAGGTCGGCGCCGTGAAGGCCGTCGACGGCCTCGACTTCGAGGTGCGCAAGGGCGAGACCCTGGGCGTGGTCGGCGAGTCGGGCTGCGGCAAGTCGACCATGGGCCGGGTCATCACCCGCCTCCAGGACCCGACCGGCGGCAGGATCACCTTCGAGGGCCAGGACATCACGCGGCTCAGCGCCGGGCAGATGCGCCCGCTGCGCCGCGACATCCAGATGATCTTCCAGGACCCGTACGGCTCCCTGAACCCCCGCCACACCATCGGCTCGATCGTCTCGGCGCCCTTCCGGCTCCAGGGCGTGGAGCCGGAGGGCGGGGTCAAGAAGGAGGTCCAGCGGCTCCTGTCCCTGGTCGGCCTCAGCCCCGAGCACTACAACCGCTACCCGCACGAGTTCTCCGGCGGCCAGCGCCAGCGCATCGGCATCGCCCGCGCGCTCGCCCTGAAGCCGAAGCTGGTGGTGGCGGACGAGCCGGTCTCCGCGCTGGACGTGTCGATCCAGGCGCAGGTCGTCAACCTCATGGACGACCTCCAGCAGGAGCTGGGCCTGACCTATGTGATCATCGCCCACGACCTGTCGGTGGTCCGGCACGTGTCGGACCGGATCGCGGTGATGTACCTCGGCAAGATCGTGGAGCTGGCCGACCGCACCTCGCTGTACGAGGCGCCGATGCACCCGTACACCAAGGCGCTGATGTCGGCGGTGCCGGTGCCGGACACCAAGCGCCGGGGGCGGAAGAACGAGCGCATCCTGCTGCGCGGCGACGTCCCGTCCCCGATCGCCCCGCCCTCCGGCTGCCGGTTCCACACCCGTTGCTGGAAGGCGACGGAGATCTGCCGGACGACCGAGCCCCAGCTGATCGAGCTGAAGCCGGGCCAGCGGGTGGCGTGCCACCACCCGGAGAACTTCGCCGACCAGGCCCCGCAGGACACCGTCCTGCTGTCGGCGGCGAAGGCGGCCTCGGAACTGGTCCCGGACGCGGTCGTCTCCGACGGCCCGGCCGAGAAGGAGCCGGCGCCCGAGAAGGCATCGGCGCCCGAGGCGAAGCCGGCGGGCGAGGAGAAGCCGGCCGACCCGAAGCCGGCCGAGAAGGCACCGGCCGCGAAGGCACCGGCGACCGATCCGAAGCCGGCGGCCGACAAGGAACCGGTGGCCGACAAGGAACCGGTGGCCGAGAAGGAACCGGTGGCCGACAAGGAACCGGTGGCCGACAAGGAACCGGTCGAGAAGGGCACCGCCTCCGAAGCGGCCCCCGAGGCGACCGCCTCCGAAGCCACCGCCTCCGAAGCCACCGCCTCCGAGGAAGCCCCCGGGGCGACCGCTTCCGAGACGGCCAAGGGCGCCGCGTCCGCCGAGGCCGTCGCCGAGGCCGCCGACACCGCGCCGGTGCCCGAGGCCGCCGAGGCCGCCGCGGCCACGGAGGCGTCCGGGGAGAAGACCGGCCCCGGCGCGAAGTCCACGCCGAGGACGACCGGCAAGACGATCCGGAGGACGGCGAAGAAGACGCCCGGCAAGCCCTCCACCGGGACCGGCTCCCAGGAGCCGTCCGGCGCGTAACGCATGACGACTGGGCAAAGTCATGCACATGCCTGAACGGGAGAGTGCAGAGTCGTCCGTGCCCGACCACTGATCGGCACGCTCGAAAGGGACGACCCATGGCACTCTCCCGTTCGGCACGTCTGGGGGTCCTCGCCACCGCCGCGGCCTCCTTCCTCGCCATCGCCGCCTCCGCGCCCCCCACCCAGGGCGCCCCCGGCATCGGCGACCCCTACTTCCCGCACCTCGGCAACGGCGGCTACGACGCCCGCCACTACGACCTGGACGTGGCCTACGCCCCCGGCACCGGCCGCCTGGACGGCCGTACCACCCTCACCGCGCGCGCCACCCGGACCCTCTCCTCCTTCGACCTCGACCTCCAGAAGCTGGAGATCACGAGGGTGGAGGTGGACGGCAGACGGGCGGCGTTCACCCGGGACGGCGACGAGGTCACCGTCACCCCGCGCCGGCCGCTCCCCGAGGGCCGCGACTTCACCGTCACCGTCACCTACGGCGGCGTCCCCGAGGCCCTCGGCGGTCCCATCGTCTTCGGCTCCGACTACGGCTGGATGAAGACCTCCGACGGCGTCTTCGTCGCCTGCGAGCCCAACGCCGCCTCCACCTGGTTCCCGTCCAGCGACCACCCCGCCGACAAGGCCACCTACGACGTCCGGATCAAGGCGCCGAAGGGCCTGACCGCCGTCTCCAACGGCCGGCTGGTGTCGGCGTACGACAAGGACGGCTCGACGTACACCCACTGGCGGGAGTCCAGGCCGATGGCCACCTACCTGGCCACCGCCACCATCGGGAAGTTCGACGTGCGCACCGGCCGCACCCCGGGCGGCATCCCCGTCTACGTGGCCATCGACCCCGTGCTGAAGGACGCCAACACCGTCGACGTCTACGGGGTCACGGCCGCCGTGACCGACTACTGGTCGCAGGTCTTCGGGCCGTACCCCTTCGAGGAGACCGGCGCCATCGTCGACGACATGCCGCAGGCCGGGTTCTCGCTGGAGGTGCAGTCCAAGCCCGCGTACTCGGCGGTGCGCAGCGAGACGACGATCGTGCACGAGCTGGCCCACCAGTGGTTCGGCGACTCGGTGAGCGTGGCGCACTGGAACGACATCTGGCTGAACGAGGGCTTCGCCACCTACGCCCAGTGGCTGTGGGCCGAGCACAAGGGCACCCGCTCCGCCCACGACTCCTTCCTCGCGGGATACGGCTCCCGGCCCGCCGACTCCGCCTTCTGGCAGGTCAGGCCCGGCGCCCCGGAGCGGGACACCATGTTCGCCTCCGCCGTCTACCAGCGCGGCGCGATGACCCTCCAGATGCTGCGCGAGCGGATCGGCGACCCGGCCTTCTTCCGGCTGCTGCCCACGTGGACCGCGCTCCACCGGTACGGCAACGCCGACACCGCGGACTTCATCCGGCTCGCCGAGCGCGTCAGCGGACGGCAGCTGGACGACCTCTTCGACACCTGGCTGTTCACGACAGGGAAACCTGCCCTCTAGCCTGGCTTTGTAAGGTTCAGGCACTCCGACAGGCGAGAATGTCAGGGTGCAGCTCCAGCAACTCTTCAGCCCCTCCGTCCAGCACACGCTCGACGTGATCGGGATCTTCGTGTTCGCGATCTCCGGCGCCCTGCTGGCCGTCCGGAAGAACTTCGACGTGTTCGGCATCGCCGTGCTCGCCGAGGTCACCGCGCTGGGCGGCGGGCTGTTCCGCGACCTGGTCATCGGGGCCGTCCCCCCGGCGGCCTTCACGGACCTCGGCTACTTCGTCACCCCGCTGCTGGCCGCGCTCGTCGTCTTCTTCCTGCACCCGCACGTGGAGCGCATCCAGTCGGCGGTGCTCGTCTTCGACGCGGCCGGCCTCGGCCTGTTCTGCGTGAGCGGCACGACGAAGGCGTACAGCCACGGCCTCGGCCTGACCGCGTCGGCGACGCTCGGCCTGGCCACCGCCGTGGGCGGCGGTGTGCTGCGGGACGTGCTGGCCAACGAGGTGCCCTCGCTGCTGCGCTGGGACCGCGACCTGTACGCGGTCCCGGCGATCGTGGGCTCCGCGATGGTGGTGCTGTGCATCCGCTATGACGCGCTCTCCCCGCTCACCAGCGGGTTCGCGGCCCTCACGGCGTTCGTGCTGCGCCTGCTCGCGATGCGGTTCCACTGGCGAGCGCCTCGTGCGTGGAACCGGCGCTCGACGGTGACGGAGGAGTAGCGGCCCCGGCGAGTGAGGTGTCCCGCCCCTTGGCGTGGCTCTGCCCCATCTGGAGGGTCAGCCAGCGGAAGACGGCGGGGAGCTGCGGGCGCCACAGCGCCAGGGTGTGACCGCCCGCGCTGCGCGGCAGGAAGACCACGCGCACGGTGGTGGGCGCCTTGGCGGCGGACCGCAGGGCCATGCCCGCCTGGTAGCCGTCGCCGGGCTGGCCGGAGAGGTACAGCGCGACCGGCGGCGGTGCGGCCGCCTTCCGCAGCAGGGCGTAGGGGTTGTTCGCGGCGCGCAGGGCGGGGGTCTGGGCGGCGAGGGAGTCGCGTTCGGCGATCGGGTCGTTGTAGCCGGACATGCTCACCGCGGCCCGGTACCGGTCCGGGTGCGCCACGGCCAGCTTCACCGCGCAGTGGGCGCCCGCCGAGTAGCCGGCCACCGCCCAGCCGCGCGGGGCCGGCTCGGTGCGGAAGTTGTCCTTGACCATCTTCGGCACGTCGATGCTGAGCCAGCTGTCGGCGTTGACCTGGCCGGGTATGTTGGCGCAGCCGGTGTCCACGCCGGCCAGCAGGTTGGTGCGCGGGGCGACCAGGATGAACGGCGCCACCCGGCCGTCGCGCATCAGCGGCAGCAGTTGCTCGGGGGCGCGCAGCGCGCCGAACCATGCCTTCGCCGAGCCGGGGTAGCCGGGCAGCAGCTCCACCACCGGGAACTTGTGGTGCCGGTAGGCCGGGTCGTCGTACTGCGGCGGCAGCCAGACGTAGACCTCGGCGTTCACCCCGGAGACCCGGCCCTCCAGCTGGGTGACGCGCACGGTGCCGGCCGCGTGCGTGCCGGACCCGCCGACGGGCCGGAAGGTCTGCCGGACCCGGGGCAGCCGTTCCACCGCGATGCCGCCGGTGCCGTCCCGGCCCAGGTCGGCGGCCTGCTGGACGTGGTCGCCGGTGCCGAGCAGGTCCGCCCAGTCGTCGTACAGGCTGTTCTGGTTGTTGACCAGTACGAACACCAGCATGACGGCCGTGCCCTGGGCGAACAGCAGCATCAGGACGCGGGCCGCGGCCCGCAGCGGTCTGGGCCCGCCCATCCGTGACCAGAGCACGAGTGGCAGGATCAGGGCGACCACGGACAGCACGATGGTGGTGTAGAGGAACGGAGTCCCGGTGAGGCTCATGTCCCCCTAGAGGGAAATCGGGGGCGAGGGGTTGTGGACGTGTCCGGACACTTACCGGGAAATTGCCTGATCATCACCCTGGGTGAAGACCGCGTCGTCCCTCTGAAAACAGAGAAAGCTACCGCTTAGTATTTTCGTGTTGTAGCGTTTCGCGCATGGCAGAAGCAGCTACCGCCCCCTCCCCGCGCGCCGTGATCGGCGACAGCGAGTTCGACCGGGACACCGCGGTCACCCGGCGCGAGCCCGGCGTCTACGACATCGACCTCTCGGCCGGCTGGACCATCATCAGCGCCGTCAACGGCGGCTATCTGCTGGCCGTGCTCGGCCGGGCCCTCGCGGACACCCTCCCGCACCCGGACCCCTTCTCCGTCACCGCCCACTACCTGACCGCGTCCCGGCCCGGCCCGGCCGTCGTCCGCACCGAGACGGTCCGCACCGGCCGCACCCTCTCCACCGGCCAGGCATCTCTCTTCCAGTACGACGACGAGGGCAACGAGGTCGAGCGCATCCGCGTCCTCGCCTCCTACGGCGACCTCGCCGCCCTCCCCGACGACGTCCGTACGACGGCCACCCCGCCCACGATCCCCCCGCCGGAGCGGTGCTTCGGCCCCGAGGACGGCCCGGCCCCGATCGACGGCAGCAACGCCATCGCCGACCGGCTGATGATCAAGCTGGACCCCGCCACCACCGGCTGGGCCCTCGGCACCCCCTCCGGCAAGGGGGAGATGCGCGCCTGGTTCGGCCTCGCCGACGGCCGCGACGCCGACCCGCTCTCGCTGCTCCTCGCCGTCGACGCCCTCCCGCCCACCGCCTTCGAGATGGGCCTTAAGGGCTGGGTGCCGACCGTGGAACTCACCGTCCACGTGCGCCGGCGGCCGGCTCCCGGTCCGCTGCGGGTGTCGATCACCACCCGCAACCTGGCCGGCGGCTTCCTGGAGGAGGACGCCGAGGTCTGGGACAGCGCGGACCGGCTGGTCGCGCAGTCCCGCCAGCTGGCCCGGGTCAGGCTCGGCTGAGCGGCTCGCGCCCCAGCCAGGCCGCCAGCCTCTCGTAGGCGCCGGCTCCCTCGGGGGCCGGCACCGGCGCGTCGAAGGGACGGCCCTCCCGCGGCCCGCCGGGCAGGGACTCCCGCGCGGTGGCGAGCGCGAACCCGGCCAGTTCCGCGTCGAGCGCCAGCGGCCGGCCGACCGCCTCGGACAGGTCCCAGGTGTGGGTCACGATCTCCATGACGAAGGCGGACAGGGCGGCCCGCCCGGGAATCTCGCCCCAGGGGACCCGCACCGTCGACGCCAGGCGCTCGTCGGGCTCCCACGCCTTCAGGGCCCGCTCGCGGACCTCGTCGTAAGCCCGCGCCCAGCCGTCGTCCGGGACATCGGGGGCGGCCGCCGGTCCGCCCCGCTCCCCGCCGGTCTCACCGACCGAGGCGACCCCGCGGGTGCCGCCGACGACATGACCGAGCAGCGCGCGCACGTCGAACTCCGCACAGGGGGTGGGCGCGGTCAGATGCCCGGGGCGCACGGTCCCGATGAGCAGGGCCGCCTGGGCCGTGGCGCGGACGTACAGCGGGCGGGGATCGGTGGTCATGGCCGGCCTTCCTTCGTCTGGGTGGGTCGGCGCCACCCTCCCCGCCAAACCTGACACCCGCCGTCAGGTTTGCCACGGCCGGTGCCCGGCGCGATCCTGGCGCGGTGAAGTCCGCCCGGCTGCTGTCGATCCTGCTGCTCCTGCAGACCCGGGGCCGGGTCCCCGCGCCCGAACTCGCCGAGCGGCTGGAGGTGTCGGTGCGCACCGTCTACCGGGACGTCGAGGCGCTGTCGGCCGCCGGGGTCCCGGTCTACGCCGAGCGCGGCCGGCACGGCGGCATCGGGCTCCTCGCCGGTTTCCGCACCGACGTCACCGGGCTGACCGCCGACGAGTCCCGGGCCCTGTTCGTCCTGGCCGCGCAGGGCGCCCATGCCGCGCTCGGCCTGGACGCGGCCCTCGCCTCGGCCCAGCGCAAGGTCATGGCCGCGCTGCCGGCGCCGCACCGCCCCGCCGCCGAGGTGACCAGCCGCCGTGTCCTGGTCGACGCCACCCGCTGGATGAGCGGCCCCGAACGGACCGCCGACCTCGCGGCGCTCCGGGACGCGGTCTTCTCCGACCGGCGCCTGAGGCTGCGCTACCGGCACAGCGGGGAGCGGGAGGTGCGGACGTACACCGTGGATCCGTACGGCCTCGTGGCCAAGGCCGGGATCTGGTACCTGGTCGCCGACCGGCGCGGCCGGCCCCGGCTGTTCCGCGCCGACCGGGTGCGCTCGGCCCGCGTGCTGGAGCAGCCGGTACGGCGCCGGCCCGGGGTGGAACTCGCCGACGTCTGGGAGGGGCTGCGGCGGCGGGTGGAGGAGCGGGACGCCGGGGTGGAGGTCACCGTGCGGGTGCGGCGCGAACTGGCCGACATGTTCCGGCGGATGACGGCGGCCCAGCTGACGGCCTTCCCCGAGGACGACGGCGAGGGCGCCTGGGTCACCGCGCGGCTGGCCTACCCGGCGCTGCGGGCGGTACGCCAACTCCTCGTGTTCTCCGACCGGGTGGAGGTCCTGGACCCGCCCGAGGCGCGTGCGGAACTGGTCGCGGGGGCGCGTGCGGTGCTGGACCTGTACGGGCCGGCGGGGACGGCCGGCGGGGGCTGAGCGGGCGGCGGCCGGGGTGGCGGGCCGGGCCGGGCGGACGGCGGCCGGGGCGGGTCAGTCCAGCCAGTGGGTGCGGCCGAGGGTGATGAGCCGCAGCTGACGGGTGGCGAGCCGGGTCACCCGCTCCCGCTCCTCCTCGGGGGCCTCCAGCGCCTCCAGGAACAGCGAGGCGGTGATGAGCATCTGGTCGACGTAGAGGTGCGCGAGCATCAGCAGGTCGTCGTCGCTCCAGCCCTCGGCCTCCCGGTCCCGCGCCAGCTCCGCCCCGACCTCCTCGGCGAACCGGTGCAACTGGGCCCGGATGGCCTCGCGCACCGGTTGCACGCCGCCGTGCCGTTCGCGGGCGATGAATCTGACGTGAGCGGGGTACTCGGCCACGTGACGGGCGATCAGTTCGACGGCGCGCGCGATGCGTTCCTCGCTGTCGCCCGTGGTGGACACCGTCGTCCGCACCATCGGATGCAGGCTGCCCAGCGCCTCGTCGACCAGGGCGACCCCGAGGTCGGCGGTCGAGCGGAAGTGCCGGTAGAAGGCGGTCGGGGCGACCCCGACGGCCCGGGTGACCTCGCGCAGGCCCAGACTGCTCAGGCTCTGCTCCTCCAGCAGGGCGAGCGCCGCGTCGAGGAACGCCTGCCGGGTCTTCTGCTTCTGGGCCTGCCGGATGCCGAGGGTGTGACTCATGTCATCCAGTTAACAACTGTTCTCCGTAATTGGAAAGCCGCGGGAGGCGTTAGACTCGGAGTCAGTGGACAACTGTTACTACAACTGTTCACCCAAACTTCACACGGCCGCACACGAGGCACCCCGGAGGGGGGATCCGATCCCATGCTGTTCCTCGTCGCCGCGCTCATGCTGCTCGGAGTGATGCTGGGCACCGTGGCCCACGCGCCGCTCGGCGTCAGCGCCGTCCTGGCCGCCGTCATCGCCGTCTGGCTCGGCGTCTTCGCACTGCGCGAACGTCACGGCCGCCGCCACACGTCGTCCGACTGACGGTCCGGGCACGTCGTCCGACCGGCCGTCGGCACGCGCCGTCAGGCCGGCGACCGACCGCCACGGAACGCCGTCCGACCGGCGGCGGCCGCGCCGGGGCACCGGCCGGTCCGCCGCACAGGATCCTCGGGAGCTGAGCATCATGCACCTCACCGCACCGGCCGGCACCGGCCGCACCGACACCCGTCCGCACACCCGGGACGCCGACGGCATGGCCGTCGCGTCCTTCATCCTCGGACTCCTCGGCCTGCTCGTCCTCAACCTCTTCCTCGGCCCGATCGCCGTCATCCTCGCCGTGGCCGCCCTCTGGCGCGACACCGCCCGCCGGGGCCGCGCCTACCTGGGCCTCGCCCTGGGCGTCGCCGACCTGCTGGTCCTGGTGACGGCGATGGAGATGACCGGGTCGGTGTCCTGGACCCTGTGAGGACGCCGCACGCCCGACACCGGATATCCGGCGCCGGACGCGGCCGGCGCGAGGCGCCCCTCGGCCCCCGGCGCCACACGCGGCCCGGGCCGCCGGCGGGGGAGCCGTAGAATCGGCGTCACCATGGCTTACCTCGACCACGCCGCGACCACCCCGATGCTCCCGGAGGCGGCGGAGGCGTTCACCGCCCGGCTGAGCATCACGGGCAACGCCTCCTCCCTCCACGCGTCCGGCCGGCAGGCCCGCCGCACGGTCGAGGAGGCCCGCGAGACCCTCGCGGAAGCGCTCGGCGCCCGCCCCAGCGAGGTCGTGTTCACCTCGGGCGGCACCGAGGCCGACAACCTCGCCGTCAAGGGCCTGTACTGGTCCCGCGCCGCCGCCGACCCCGCCCGCACCCGCGTCCTGGCCAGCCCCGTCGAGCACCACGCCGTCCTCGACGCCGTGCACTGGCTCGGCGAGCACGAGGGCGCCACCGTCGAGTACCTCCCCGTCGACGCCCACGGCCGCGTCCACCCCGACGCGCTGCGCGAGGCCATCGCCCGCAACCCCGGCGACGTCGCCCTGGCCACCGTGATGTGGGCGAACAACGAGATCGGCACGATCATGCCGGTCCGCGAACTCGCCGACGTCGCCGCCGAGTTCGGCGTCCCCCTGCACGCCGACGCGGTCCAGGCCTTCGGGCAGGTCCCCGTCGACTTCGCCGCCTCCGGGCTCGCCGCGATGACCGTCTCCGGCCACAAGATCGGCGGCCCGTACGGCATCGGCGCCCTCCTCCTCGGCCGCGAGTACAGCCCCGTGCCCGTCCTGCACGGCGGCGGCCAGGAGCGGCACGTGCGCTCCGGAACGCTCGACGTGCCCGCCGTCGCCTCCTTCGCCGTCGCCGGCCGGCTCGCCGCCGAGCGGCGCGAGCGGTTCGCGCGGGAGATCGGCGGCCTGCGCGACCGGCTGGTCGACGCCGTGCGCGACGCCGTACCGGACGCCATCCTCGGCGGCGACCCGGCGCCCGGGGGCCGGCTCCCGGCCAACGCGCACTTCACCTTCCCCGGCTGCGAGGGCGACTCCCTGCTGCTCCTGCTGGACGCCCAGGGCATCGAGTGCTCCACCGGCTCCGCCTGCACCGCGGGCGTCGCCCAGCCCAGCCATGTCCTCCTCGCCACCGGCACCGACCCGGACCTGGCCCGCGGCACCCTGCGCTTCTCCCTCGGCCACACCTCCACCGAGGCGGACGTCGAGGCCGTGGCGAAGGCGATCGGCCCGGCGGTGGAACGCGCCCGCGCGGCCGGCCTCACCTAGCCGGCCGGCCTCACCTGACCGGCGGCCGGCCCCTCCGGTCCCACCCCGCCCGCGGCCCGCGCCGCCGGCCTCACCCGGCCGGCCGGGCCCCGGCGCGCTCGGCGCCGGCCAGGCGCAGATACCGGTCCCAGTCCCAGAACTTCCCCGGGTCCGTGTGGTCCGTGCCCGGCACCTGGGCGTGCCCGATGATGTGCTCCCGGTCCGCGGGCATGCCGTACCGCCCGCATATCGCGGCCGCGAGCCGGGCCGAGGCCGCGTACATGGCGTCCGTGAAGGATCCGGCGTCCTCCACGAAGCCCTCGTGCTCGATGCCGACACTGCGTTCGTTGTACGTCCGGTCGCCCGCGTGGAACGCCACGTCCAGCTCGCGGACCAGCTGGGTGATCCGGCCGTCCGCGCGCACGATGTAGTGCGCCGCCGCGCCGTGGCCGGGATCCTGGAAGGCCCGCACCGCCGACGCGTACCCGCCCTGGGTGACATGGACGACGATCCGGTCCACCGGATAGTCGTCCGGCCGGTCCGCCCGGCGGTAGT
Organism: Streptomyces sp. NPDC104831; assembly: GCF_055583025.1. NCBI lineage: Bacteria > Bacillati > Actinomycetota > Actinomycetes > Kitasatosporales > Streptomycetaceae > Streptomyces > Streptomyces sp. NPDC104831. The sequence goes on along the minus strand of NZ_JBVJOT010000026.1, from coordinate 60,770 downwards.
TCGCCGCGGAGGCCGCCACCCAGCGCGCGCCCCGGAAGTCCACCGCGCCCGCCTCCCGCGGCTTGTCCACCCCGGGCAGCCGCCACCAGGACCGGGACAGCTCCTCGCGGGCCAGCAGCGCCGTGCCCACGGCCGCCGCGACCCCGCCCACCAGCAGGGCGCGGCGCCCCAGCCGGCGGTCCCCGTCGCCTCCCGGCGGCCCCGTGCCCGCTCCCGCCGCCGCGCCTGTCGTCGCCCCCATGCGAACCTCAACGCACGACCGGCGGACCAGGTTCCCGCGCCCCCGTACCCTGGAAGGGTTATGACTGACACCCCGCAGCGCACCCGCCCCCTCCGCGTCCTCGCCGCCATGTCCGGCGGAGTGGACTCCGCCGTCGCCGCCGCGCGTGCCGCGGAGGCCGGCCACGACGTCACCGGCGTCCACCTCGCGCTCTCCGCGAACCCGCAGTCGTTCCGAACCGGCGCGCGGGGCTGTTGCACCATCGAGGACTCCCGCGACGCCCGCCGCGCGGCCGACGTCATCGGCATCCCGTTCTACGTCTGGGACCTCGCCGACCGCTTCCGCGAGGACGTCGTCGAGGACTTCGTCGCCGAGTACGAGGCGGGCCGCACCCCGAACCCGTGCCTGCGCTGCAACGAGAAGATCAAGTTCGCGGCGCTGCTGGACAAGGCGCTGGCCCTCGGCTTCGACGCCGTCTGCACCGGCCACTACGCCAAGGTGATCGTGAACGAGGACGGCTCCCGCGAGCTGCACCGCGCCTCCGACATGGCCAAGGACCAGTCGTACGTCCTCGGTGTGCTGGACGACAGGCAGCTCGCGCACGCGATGTTCCCGCTCGGCGACACGGTCACCACCAAGGAGGAGATCCGCGCGGAGGCCGAGCGCCGGGGCCTGGCCGTGGCGAAGAAGCCCGACTCGCACGACATCTGCTTCATCGCCGACGGCGACACCCAGGGCTTCCTGGCCCGCCGCCTCGGCAAGGCCGAGGGCGACATCGTGGACGAGTCCGGCAGCAAGCTGGGCACCCACGAGGGCGCGTACGGCTTCACCGTCGGCCAGCGCAAGGGCCTCAGGATCGGCACCCCGGCCCCGGACGGCAAGCCGCGCTACGTCCTGGACATCTCCCCGGTCACCAACACGGTCACCGTCGGCCCGGCCGAGGCCCTGGACGTCACCGCGCTCACCGCGATCAGGCCCCGCTGGTGCGGCGCCGCCCCGGCCGGCCCCGGCACCTACACCGCCCAGCTGCGCGCCCACGGCGGCGAGACCGGGGTCAGCGCCGAACTCGTGGACGGCGAGCTGCGCGTGACCTTCGCCGAGCCGGTCCGCGGCGTCGCCCCCGGCCAGGCGATCGTGCTCTACGACGGCACGCGCGTGGTGGGTTCGGCGACGATCGCGTCCACCACGCGCGCGACGGCGTCGGTCTGAGCCGCGCGGGGGCCTACCCGGCGAGGAACTCCGCCAGCACCGGCCCCAGCACGTCCGGTTCCACCATGTGGGTCTGGCCGGGCAGGACGCGGTACGTGCCCCGCGGCACGGCCTCCGCGACCGCCTGGCCCGCCCGGTGCATCCACTCCGGGCTCGCGCCGCCAGCGACCGCGAGCACGGGCACCGGGATCCCGGCGAGCCGGTCGCGGGGGAGCAGCCCGTCGCCCATGACCGCGTCGTCGTGCGCGAGGCTGGGCGCCAGCCTCTCCATGCCGGCCCACATCGGGGACTGCCGGGCGCGCTGGATCATCTCCTCGCCGAGGCCCGTGTGGCGCAGGAACAGCTCCACCGCGTCCCCGCGCCGGTCCTCGGCCAGCGCCCCGGTCAGCCGTTCCTTGTAGGCGGCCTCGCGGGCGGCGCCGTCCGCCAGATGGTCGGCGTACGGCACCTCGTACACCGCCGCCCGGGTCACCGGCAGCCCCTCCGCCGCCGCGCGCAGGACCAGCGCGCCGCCCGAGGAGACCCCGAACAGCGCCGCGTCGCCGCCCACCGCGTCGATCAGCGCGGCCAGGTCCTCGGTCTCGCGCTCGACCGCGTACGGCGCCGTGTCGCCGCTCGCGCCGCGGCCCCGGCGGTCGTAGACGACGGCCGTGCAGCGGGCCGCGAGACGCTCCGCCAGGGGCAGCACGGTGCCGCCGGTGGACATCGCGCCGCTCACCAGGATCACCGTGGGCCCCTGGCCGGTCACGTGGTACGCGAGGGGGGTGCCGTCGCGGGAAGTCGTCTTCTTGTCCATGCCCGTGCAGACTGCCGCACGGCCGCCCCCTCGCCGGTCACGACACGGCGGTGCCGGGGAGGGTCATACGACCTCGGTGTCGTAGAAGCAGTAGTGGTCCTTGAGTTCCGCCTTGTCGGGCTTGGGCTCGGGGTACGCCCAGACGAGGTCGGCCGCGTCCGGCAGCGACCAGTAGGACGCCGTGCCCTTGTACGGACAGACGGTGTGCGTGTCGGAGGGGGTCAGCAGATCGAGGCGCACGTCCTCGGCGGGGATGTAGTACCGCACCGGACAGCCCGTCTCGCGCAGCTCCAGGGGACGGTCGGACTCCGCGAGCACCTGGTCGCCGTGCACCACGCGCACGTGCCGCTCGCTCTTGTGGATCGTGATCGTGTGTCCATCGGTCATACCGGAACAGCACCGGACGGACCGCGCTTCTTCCCGGCCGGCCCGGGCGACGTACGGTATGAGCCATGAACATCTGCGTCTTCCTGTCCGCCGCCGACCTCGACGAGCGTTACACCCGGCCCGCGCGCGAGTTCGCGGAACTGATCGGCAAGGCCGGTCACACGCTGGTCTGGGGCGGCTCCGACAGCGGTCTGATGAAGGTGGTCGCCGACGGGGTGCAGGAGACGGGCGGCAGGCTGCTGGGCGTCTCCGTGGAGTTCCTGGCGAACAAGGCGCGGCCCGGCGCCGACGAGATGGTCATCGCGGCCGACCTCGCCGAACGCAAGAGGCTGCTGCTGGAGAAGGCCGACGCCGTGGTGATCATGGTGGGCGGCACCGGCACCCTCGACGAGGCCACCGAGATCCTGGAGCTGAAGAAGCACGGCCGCACCGGCAAGCCGGTCGTGCTGCTGAACACGGCGGGCTTCTACGACGGCCTGCGCGAGCAGTTCCGCCGCATGGAGGCCGAGGGCTTCCTGCCCCGCCCGCTGGCCGAGCTGGTCTTCTTCGCCGACGAGCCCGCCGGCGCCCTGGCCTACCTGGAGGAGCAGCTCGCCGGGCACTGATGCGAGCATGGCCCCATGGCTACTCATGTGATCACCGGGGCCGGTTCCGGCATCGGCGCGGCCGTGGCCCGCCGGCTGCACGCGCGCGGGGACGACCTCGTGCTGCACGCGCGCGACGCGGGCCGCGCCAAGGAGCTGGCGGCGCTGTTCCCCGGCGCGCGCACCCTGGTCGGCGACCTCGCGGACCCGGACAAGCTCTCCTGGGCGTTCTCCCACCAGACGCTGCCGGACCGGGTGGACTCCCTGCTGCACATCGCCGGGGTCGTCGAGCTGGGTCAGGTCGGCGACCTCACCCCGAAGTCCTGGCACCACCAGCTGAACGTCAACCTGATCGCGCCCGCCGAGCTGACCCGGCTCTTCCTGCCGCAGCTGCGGGCGGCCCGCGGCCATGTGATCTTCGTCAACTCCGGAGCGGGTCTGAGCGCCTCCGCCGGCTGGTCCGGGTACGCCGCCTCCAAGCACGGCCTGAAGGCCCTCGCCGACGCGCTGCGCCAGGAGGAGCACGCGGGCGGCGTCCGCGTCACCACCGTCTACCCCGGCCGCACCGCCAGCCCCATGCAGGCCAAGGTGCACCGGCAGGAGGGCAAGGAGTACGACCCGGGGAAGTGGATCGACCCCGAGTCGGTCGCCACGGCCCTTTTGATGGCCCTGGACCTGCCGAGGGACGCGGAGGTCAACGACCTGTCGGTACGCCCGGGGCGCTGACCGGGGTCCCGGGGTTCCGTAGGCTTCCCTGGTGAGCGAAAACAGCCAGTTCAGGTTCCCCGGAGCCACCGGTGTCGGCTCCCTGCCCGGTACCGACGCCCGCGAGGCCGCCAAGACCGCCACCGGCAGCTTCGAGGACTTCCCGTTCCTCGCGGAGCTGCCCGCGCGCGGGCCCGGCGCCGACATGATCGGCCGGACCGCCGGGATGCTGGTCGAGCTGTACGCGCGCGTGGAGCCCAGCGGCTGGCGGATCGGGGACCGGCCGGGCCGGGACACCCGCCGGGCCCGGTCCTGGCTGGTGGAGGACCTGGACGCCCTGGAGGAGTTCACCCAGGGCTACACGGGCGATCTGAAGGTGCAGGCCGTCGGGCCGTGGACGCTGGCCGCCGCGCTGGAGCTGAGGAACGGCGAGGCCGCCCTGTCGGACCCCGGGGCCTGCCGGGACCTCGCCGCCTCGCTCGCCGAGGGGCTGCGGTCGCACCTGGCCGAGGTGCGGCGGCGCGTCCCGGGCGCCCGGGTCGTCCTCCAGCTCGACGAGCCCTCCCTGACCGCCGTGCTGCGCGGACAGGTCCGCACCGCCAGCGGCTACCGCACCCACCGCGCCGTGGACCGGCAGGTGGTGGAGGCCATGCTCCGGGACGTCGTCGGGGCGCACGACGGCGGGCCCGTGGTCGTGCACTCCTGCGCCCCGGACGTGCCGTTCGCGCTGCTGCGGCGGGCCGGCGCCGCGGCCGTCTCCTTCGACCTCACGCTGCTCACCGAGCGTGACGACGACGTGATCGGTGAGGCCGTCGAGAGCGGCACGCGGCTGTTCGCCGGTGTCGTGCCGGGCACGGACGGCCCGTTGTCAGACCCTGCCGGTAGCGTCATGGGTGTCAGGACGCTGTGGCGCAGGCTGGGGCTGCGTCCGGGGCTGCTCGCGGAGGCGGTCACGGTGACCCCGGCATGCGGTCTGGCGGGCGCTTCCCCCGCGTACGCACGCCAGGCGCTCGCCCACTGCGTCCGGGCGGCGAGATCCCTCGCGGACAACCCTGAGTAACGGAGGACGACACGGTGGCCGGCGACAAGCAAGCGGAGACGACAGCGGTGCCCGCCGAGGCCCGCGAGACCCACGCGCGGCTGGCGGAACAGATCGAGGAGCACCGCTTCCGGTACTACGTGAAGGACGCCCCCGTCGTCAGCGACGCGGAGTTCGACCGGCTCCTGAAGTCCCTGGAGGCCCTGGAGGAGCGGTATCCGGAGCTGCGCACCCCGGACTCGCCCACCCAGAAGGTCGCGGGGTCCTACGAGACGGAGTTCACCGCCGTCGAGCACCGCCAGCGGATGCTGTCGCTGGACAACACGTTCAACGACGACGAGCTGGCCGCCTGGGCCGACCGCGTCGCGAGGGAACTGGGCGACCAGGCGTACCACTTCCTGTGCGAGCTGAAGGTGGACGGCCTCGCGGTCAACCTCACGTACGAGAAGGGCCGTCTCACGCGCGCGGCCACCCGCGGCGACGGCCGCACCGGCGAGGACATCACGCCGAACGTCCGCACCATCGCGGAGATCCCGGACCGCCTGGCCGGCGAGCAGGTGCCCGACCTGGTGGAGATCCGCGGCGAGGTCTACTTCCCGATGGAGAAGTTCCTCGAACTGAACGAACGCCTGGTCGCGGCCGGCGACAAGCCGTTCGCCAACCCCCGCAACGCCGCCGCCGGTTCGCTGCGCCAGAAGGACCCGAGGGTCACCGCGACCCGCCCGCTGCACATGGTGGTGCACGGCATCGGCGCCCTGGAGGGCTTCACCGGCCTGAACCGGCTCTCCCAGGCGTACGACCTGCTGAAGACCTGGGGCCTGCCCACCTCCCCGCACAACCGCGTGGTCGACGGCCTGGACGGGGTGCGCGAGTTCATCGCGTACTACGGCGAGAACCGGCACTCCGTCGAGCACGAGATCGACGGCGTCGTGGTCAAGCTGGACGAGATCCGCCTCCAGGGGCGGCTCGGCTCCACCGCGCGGGCACCCCGCTGGGCGATCGCCTACAAGTACGCGCCGGAGGAGGTCAACACCAAGCTGGTCGACATCAAGGTGGGCGTCGGCCGCACCGGCCGGGTCACGCCGTACGCCCAGGTGGAGCCGGTCACGGTGGCGGGCAGCGAGGTGGAGTTCGCCACCCTGCACAACCAGGACGTCGTCAAGGCCAAGGGCGTCCTCGTCGGGGACACCGTCGTGCTGCGCAAGGCCGGTGACGTCATCCCGGAGATCCTCGGCCCGGTGGTGGACCTGCGGGACGGCAGCGAGCGGGAGTTCGTGATGCCGGGCAAGTGCCCGGAGTGCGGCACGCCGCTGCGGCCGATGAAGGAGGGCGACGTCGACCTGCGCTGCCCGAACGCCCGTACGTGCCCGGCCCAGTTGCGCGAGCGGGTGTCGTACCTGGCGGGCCGCGAGTGCCTGGACATCGAGCACTTCGGCCAGGTGGCCGCCGCCGCGCTGACCCGGCCGCTGGAGCCGGCCGACCCGCCGCTGGTGGACGAGGGCGACCTGTTCGACCTGACGGTGGAGAAGCTGCTGCCCATCAAGGCCCATGTGCTGGACCCGGACAGCGGACTGCCCAAGCGCGACCCCAAGACCGGTGAGGAGAAGGTCGTCACGGTCTTCGCCAACCAGAAGGGCGAGCCGAAGAAGAACACCCTCGCGCTGCTGGCGAACATCGAGGCGGCCAAGTCCCGTCCGCTGGCCCGGTTCCTGAACGGGCTGTCCATCCGGCACGTGGGCCCGGTCGCCGCGCAGGCCCTCGCCCGCGAGTTCCGCTCCGTCGACCGCATCGAACAGGCGACCGAGGAGGAGCTGGCGGCCACCGACGGCGTCGGCCCGATCATCGCCGCCGCGCTCAAGGAGTGGTTCGCCGAGGACTGGCACCGCGAGATCGTCCGCAAGTGGAAGGCCGCCGGGGTCCCGCTGGAGGACGAGGCGTCCGGCGAGGAGGAGGGGCCGCGGCCGCTGGCGGGGCTCACGGTCGTCGTCACCGGCACGCTGGAGCACTTCACCCGGGACGGCGCCAAGGAGGCGCTGCAGAGCCGGGGAGCGAAAGTGACCGGTTCGGTTTCGAAAAAGACCTCTTTCGTCGTCGTTGGTGACAACCCCGGATCGAAGTTCGACAAGGCCATGCAAATGAAGGTTCCTGTTCTGAACGAGGATGGTTTCAACGTCCTGTTGGAGCAGGGCCCCGAAGCGGCGGCCGAAGTCGCGCTTCCGACCGAGGAGTAGCGGTTGAAGGCCGCCCGATCGGCGCATATCAGATGCATACGGGTGGCCCGGGCGCATTCGGGCAACCGTCGGAGACCGCTGCCCGTGGAAGCCTTCCGCGGCCTACTGTTGAGGCGTGCGCCTGCCGTGCCCAGCTGCGGCTGGGGCACCTCCGTGCCCTCGACAGGCCCGGGGAGGGTTTCTTCGACGCGGAGCCGCTGAGGGTTGTCGGGCACCGGGCCGCGTGGCGTGGGCACCGCCGGCTGTGAGAGGGACGGGAATGGAACCGACCGAGAGCGCCGCCCCCGACGCACGGCTGCGTCCGCGCCGCCGTGCGGGCACCTGGCGCCGGAACCGGTGGACCGACCGGGCCGCGGGCCGTACGGGCGCGCGGCCGCGCCCCACGGGCCCGCTCCTCGCCGGCCCGTGCGCGGCCACCGAGTCCGCCGCCCCCCTGCCGCCGGCCGGCGCCCCCGCCCTGACCGGCGCCGACACCGAACGGCACCCGCTGTCCTGGCCCCCGCTGCCCGCGGCCGTCGTCGCCGCCGCGGGCTGCGCCCTGGGCGCCGGGTTCTACCGCGCCTACACCGACCAGCACGCCCTCTTCCCGCGCGGCACGGTCGGCTGGGCGCTGGCCCTGCTCACCGGCGTCATCGTCGGCCACCTCGTGATGCTGGGCCGCGCCCGCTGGTGGGGCGGCACCGGATCGGGCGCCGCCCTCACCCTCGCCGTCCTGCTGCTGTACGGCTGGGTGCCCGCCGGACTGGTCAGCCTCACCGTCGTCGTCCTGGTCGGCATCGCCCGCCGGCACCGCTGGCGCCAGGGGGTCCTGCACGGCGCGGCGGACGTCCTCGGCATCGGTGTCGGCGCCCTGCTGCTCGGCGCGTTCGGCCGGGTCCCGAGCGTCGAGACGCCCTGGCGGCCCGACAGCTGGACCATCGCCACCGCCCCCCAGGTCGTCCTGGTCGCGGTCGCCTACCTCGCCGTCAGCCGCGGCCTGCTGTGGTACCTGTACGCGCCGCGCGAGGGCGGGGTGCCCACCGTCGCCCGCACCGCCCTGGTCCGGCAGGGACTGGTCGCCGTCGCCCTGCTCGGCATCGCCCCGCTGCTGTGCGTCGTCGCCGACGCCGAGCCGATCCTGCTCCCGCTCTTCGCCATCCCGCTCATCGCGCTGGACTCCACGCTGTGGATGGCCCGCGCCCGCGCCGAGGAGCAGCTGCGCGACCCGCTGACCGGGCTGCCCAACCGGCAGTGGCTGCTGGAACGCATCTGGACCGCCCTGGACGACGCCGACCGCATCGGGGCGCGCTCCGCGCTCATGCTGATCGACCTCGACCGGTTCCGCTCGGTGAACGACACGCTCGGCCATCTGGCCGGGGACCGGCTGCTGCTCCAGATCGCCGACCGGCTGCGGCTCGCCCTGCCGCGCGGCGCCGAGGCCGCCCGGCTCGGCGGTGACGAGTTCGCCGTGTTACTCCCCGTCGCCGACTCCACCACGTCGGCGACGCGCGTCGCCCGCGGTCTCGTGACCGCCCTCAGCTCCCCGCTCGACCTGGACGGCCTCACCCTCGTCCTGGAGGCCAGTGCCGGCGTCGCCGTCTTCCCCGACCACGCGCTCGACGCCGAGGGCCTGCTGCGCCGCGCCGACGTCGCGATGTACCAGGCGAAGCGCGACCGGACCGGCGTCGAGGTCTACGAATCCAAGCGGGACTCCAACACCCCCGACCGCCTCGGCCTGCTCGGCGACCTGCGCCGGGCCCTCGACGCGCACGAGGTCCACCTCCACTACCAGCCCAAGGTCCGCTTCGACGGGCAGGTCGCCGGCCTGGAGGCGCTGGTGCGCTGGGTGCACCCCGAGCGCGGCAAGGTGCCGCCGGACGAGTTCATAGCCATAGCCGAGTCCTCCGGGCTGATGCCCCACCTCACCGAGTACGTCCTGGAGACCGCGCTCGGCCAGGTCGCCCGCTGGCGCGCGCAGGGCCTGCGGGTCCCGGTCGCCGTCAACGTCTCCCCGCGCGACGTCCACACCCCCGGCTTCGCCGGCTCCGTCGCCGCCCGGCTGGCCCGGCACGGGGTGCCCGCCGGGGCGCTCCAGCTGGAGATCACGGAACACGTGCTGCTGGAGGACCCGCAGCGGGCCGCCGACACCCTCGCCGGGCTCACCGGACACGGCGTGAAGATGTCCCTGGACGACTTCGGCACCGGGTACTCGTCCCTGGTCCACCTGCGGCGGCTGCCGGTCAGCGAGCTGAAGATCGACCGCTCCTTCGTGGCCCGGCTCGCCGTGGACACCGAGGACGCCGAGATCGTCCGCTGCACGGTGGACCTGGCCCACTCGCTGGGGCTGCTGGTCGTCGCCGAGGGCGTGGAGGACGACGAGACCTGGGAGCGGCTGCGGGACCTGGGCTGCGACGCGGTGCAGGGCTGGCTGGTCGCCGCGGCGATGCCGCCGGAGGAGGCCACCACCTGGCTGCTGGCCCGGGGGTCCCGCGGCTGGCAGCGGACCCCCGCCGCTCCCGCCGTGCTGCCCGCGGCCGAGTAGCCGCCCGTTCCGACCGCCGCCACCGCTGCGGGGCGCCGCCCGGCCGCTCGCGGAATGCTCCCGGCCGTGGTGAATCTAGCGACGCTAGTCACTCTGTCGTTGATCTGCTAGCTTCACTCTTGTCTCTAGCGTTGCTAGCAAGGAGTTGGCGTGACCGTCACCGCGTACACCCTGGCCGTCCTGCTCGACCTGTTCTGCGTGTTCCTCGGCTACCGCTTCCTGTTCCGGCCGGGCCCCGCGGCGGCCGGGTACGGAGTCGCGGCCGACCCGCGCGGCGACGCCCGCGCCTACCTGTCGGTCAAGGGACTCAGGGACGGCACCTTCGGGCTGCTGGGCCTCGCCCTCCTCGCCTTCGCCGGGACCCGCGCCGAGGCCTGGTTCATGGTCTGCGTGGCACTCGTCCCGCTCGCCGACACGCTGATAGTCCTGCGCAACGGCGGCACGAGAGCCGTCGCCTTCGGGGTCCACTTCGCCACCGCGATCGTCGTGCTGATCACCGCCGGTCTGCTCTTCGCGCTCTGAGCGCCACCTCGCGCGGCGCCCGCCGCGCGGGGGCGGCGAGCGGGCCTGGGGGAAACCGTTTCACGGGCACGGGGCGCCGCCCCCTAGGATTGGGCCCAAACCACACACACTCACCCCAGAGGATCGCTGCATGCCTGGCATCACGCGCGAGGAGGTCGCCCACCTCGCCCGGCTGGCGCGTCTGGAGCTGAAGCCCGAAGAACTCGACCACTTCGCGGGACAGCTCGACGACATCATCGGCGCGGTCGCCCGCGTCAGCGAGGTCGCCGACCAAGACGTACCGCCGACCTCGCACCCGCTCCCGCTGACGAACGTCATGCGGCCGGACGAGGTCCGTCCCTCGCTCACCCCCGAGCAGGCGCTCTCCGGCGCCCCGGCCCAGGAGCAGCAGCGTTTCAAGGTGCCGCAGATCCTGGGGGAGGAGTGACCATGACGGACAGCAACATCATCAAGCTCACGGCCGCCCGGACCGCCGAGAAGATCGCCTCCGGCGAGCTGACGGCCGTCCAGGTCGCCGAGGCCCACCTCGCCCGGATCGAGGCCGTGGACGAGAAGGTCCACGCCTTCCTGCACGTCGACCGCGAGGGCGCCCTCGCGCAGGCCCGCGCCGTCGACGAGAAGCGGGCCCGCGGCGAGAAGCTCGGCCCGCTGGCCGGCGTCCCGCTGGCGCTCAAGGACATCTTCACCACCGAGGGCGTGCCCACGACCGTCGGCTCGAAGATCCTCGAGGGCTGGATCCCGCCGTACGACGCGACGCTCACCAAGCGGCTGAAGGCCGCCGACATCGTCATCCTCGGCAAGACCAACATGGACGAGTTCGCCATGGGGTCCTCCACCGAGAACAGCGCCTACGGCCCGACCGGCAACCCCTGGGACCTCACCCGGATCCCCGGCGGTTCCGGCGGCGGCTCCTCCGCCGCGCTCGCCGCCTACGAGGCCCCGCTCGCCATCGGCACCGACACCGGCGGCTCCATCCGCCAGCCGGCCGCCGTCACCGGCACGGTCGGCGTGAAGCCGACGTACGGCGCGGTGTCCCGCTACGGCATGGTCGCCTTCTCCTCCTCCCTCGACCAGGGCGGCCCCTGTGCCCGTACGGTCCTGGACGCGGCCCTGCTGCACGAGGTGATCGCCGGCCACGACCCGCTGGACTCCACGTCCATCGACGCCCCCGTCCCGCCGGTGGTCGAGGCCGCCCGCAACGGCAGCGTCCGCGGCATGCGCGTCGGCGTGGTCAAGCAGTTCCGCGGCGAGGGCTACCAGGCCGGCGTCATCCAGCGCTTCGACGAGTCGGTCGAGCTGCTGAAGGAGCTGGGCGCCGAGATCGTCGAGCTGGACTGCCCGTCCTTCGACCTCGCCCTGTCGGCGTACTACCTGATCGCACCCTCCGAGTGCTCCTCCAACCTCGCCCGCTTCGACGGCCTGCGCTACGGCCTGCGCACGGGCGACGACGGCACGCACTCCGCCGAGGAGGTCACCTCCCTGACCCGCGAGGCCGGCTTCGGCCCCGAGGTCAAGCGCCGGATCATGCTCGGCACGTACGCCCTGTCGAGCGGTTACTACGACGCGTACTACGGCTCCGCGCAGAAGGTCCGCACGCTCATCACGCGGGATTTCGAGAAGGCCTTCGAGCAGGTCGACGTGATCGTCTCCCCGACGACCCCGACCACCGCCTTCCCGATCGGCGAGCGCGCCGACGACCCGATGGCGATGTACCTCGCGGACCTGTGCACCATCCCGACCAACCTGGCGGGCAACGCGGCCATGTCCCTGCCCTGCGGTCTCGCCCCGGAGGACAACCTCCCGGTGGGCCTGCAGATCATCGCCCCGGCGCTGAAGGACGATCGGCTGTACAAGGTGGGCGCCGCCGTCGAGGCCGCCTTCGTGGAAAAGTGGGGTCACCCGCTGCTCGAGGAGGCACCGTCGCTGTGAACGCACTGTCCAAGGCCAAGGGCTTCAAGAAGTCCAAGTCCGGTACGTACCTGTCCATGGCCGCCACCGCGTTCGGCGCGGTCGGCGCCGCCAAGCAGATCAAGAAGGCCCGCGCCGAGAACGACACGCTGAGGCTCGTCGACGCCGTCGTCACCGCCGCGGGCATCGTCACCGGCCTCGCCATCCTCTACCGCGAGCTGAAGCGGCTGGGCGACGACGACGTCCTGCTGGGCTGAGAGGGAAGTTACACCGTGACCACCACGACCGACCTGGTGTCGTACGAGGACGCGCTGGCCGCGTACGACCCCGTCATGGGCCTCGAAGTCCATGTCGAACTCGGCACCAAGACCAAGATGTTCTGCGGCTGTTCGACCTCGCTCGGCGCCGACCCGAACACCCAGACCTGCCCGGTCTGCCTCGGCCTGCCCGGCGCGCTCCCGGTCGTCAACGCGACCGGCGTCGAGTCCGCCATCAAGATCGGTCTCGCGCTGAACTGCGAGATCGCCGAGTGGTGCCGCTTCGCCCGGAAGAACTACTTCTATCCGGACATGCCGAAGAACTTCCAGACCTCCCAGTACGACGAGCCGATCGCCTTCAACGGCTACCTCGACGTGCAGCTGGAGGACGGTGAGTCCTTCCGCGTGGAGATCGAGCGCGCCCACATGGAGGAGGACACCGGCAAGTCGACGCACGTCGGCGGCGCCACCGGCCGCATCCACGGCGCGTCCCACTCCCTGCTGGACTACAACCGTGCCGGCATCCCGCTGATCGAGATCGTCACCAAGCCGATCGTGGGCGCCGGCGAGCGCGCCCCCGAGGTGGCGAAGGCGTACGTCCGCGAGCTGCGCGAGGTCATCCGTGCCCTCGGCGTGTCCGAGGCCCGCATGGAGATGGGCCAGATGCGCTGCGACGTGAACCTGTCGCTGATGCCCAAGGGCGCCGACAAGTTCGGCACCCGCTCGGAGACGAAGAACGTCAACTCCCTGCGCTCGGTGGAGCGCGCGGCCCGCTACGAGATCATGCGCCACGCGGCCGTGCTCTCCGGCGGCGGCACGATCGTCCAGGAAACCCGCCACTTCCACGAGGACACCGGGTCCACGACCTCGGGCCGCGTGAAGGAGGAGGCCGAGGACTACCGGTACTTCCCGGAGCCCGACCTGGTCCCGGTCGCGCCCTCGCGCGAGTGGGTCGAGGAGATCCGCGCGGCCCTGCCCGAGCTGCCGCTGGCCCGCCGTACCCGCCTGCTGGCGGAGTGGGGCATCTCCGCCACCGACATGCAGGCGATCCTCAACGCCGGCGCGCTGGACCTGATCGTCGCCACGATCGACGCCGGTGCCGACGCGGCCGCCGCCCGCAAGTGGTGGATGGGCGAACTGGCGCGCAGCGCCAACGAGTCCGGCACGGCGCTGGACGAGCTGGCGATCACCCCGCAGCAGGTGGCCCGGGTCACCGAGCTGGTCGCCGGGGGCGACCTGAACGACAAGCTGGCCCGCCAGGTCATCGAGGGCGTCCTCGCGGGCGAGGGCACCCCGGACGAGGTGGTCGAGGGGCGCGGCCTGAAGGTCGTCTCCGACGAGGGCGCGCTGACCGCCGCCGTCGAGGAGGCCATCGCCGGCAACCCGGCCATCGCGGACAAGATCCGCGGCGGCAAGGTGGCCGCGGCCGGCGCCCTGGTCGGCGCGGTCATGAAGGCCACCCGCGGCCAGGCCGACGCGGCCCGCGTCAAGGAGCTGATCCTGGACAAGCTGGGCGTCGGCGAGGGCTGACCCCATCCGCGTACGGCCCCGGAGGTTCGCCCTCCGGGGCCGTTCGCGTGGTGCGGGGCGCGTCGTGGTGCCGCGGGGCGCCCTCCGGGCCGTACGGCGGCTTACGCCCGGCGCCCCACGACCCGGGCGAAGCCCAGCGTGCGCCCCTCGTCCGCGCGGAGCATCCGCGCGGACCTGCCCGCCATGCGGACGTGGAAGTCGTCCGTGCTCTCCTCGGCGACCACGTCGCACCACAGCAGCCAGTCGCGCCAGCCGTCCTCCAGCCAGTCGGCCGCCTCGACCTCCACCCCACCGCCGCGGGTCCAGTGGCGCCGCCACCAGCCGGGGGTGTGGAAGCACCAGAACGCGGGCTCCCACCAGGGCTTCAGGTGCTCCGGCGGCTCGGTGCCCGGCGGCTCCTCGCGCAGCGCCGGCACGACGACCCCGATCCGCCCGCCGGGCTTCAACAGCGGGGTCAGCGTGGGCAGGTAGAGGTCGTCGGTGCCGAAGTACTGGTAGGCGTCGATGGAGACGATCGCGTCGAAGGACCCTTCGGCGAAGGGCAGGTCGTGCGCCTCGGCGCGCACGGGCAGCACCCGGTCGGCGACGCCCGCCTCGGCGATCCGCACGGCGTTGTCGCCGGGCTTCACCCACAGGTCGGCGGCGGTGACCTGGAAGCCGTACTCGCGGGCGAGGAAGACGGAGGTCATCGCCCGTCCGCAGCCGAGGTCGAGCACGCGCGCGCCCGGCGGCAGCGCGTCGAGCCCCAGCGCGGGCGCCAGCCACTCCAGCAGCCACAACGCGTGCGGGCCCATCTGGTTCTCGATGGTCCAGCGGGCGTCGTAGCCGTTGCTGCGGGGATAACGCGGATGGGTGAGACGGCGGGTGAGCGCGTCCGGTGATGTCGGTGTCGTGTTCACGAGCAACCTGCCTAGCAGCCGGGACGGCCGCCCCGCACCGGGTTTTCGCCACGGCGGGAGGTACGCTCGCCCGCCATGAGGGGAAGCACCGATGCCGGCGTCGAGCCCGCGACCACGCAGGCCGTGGAAGAGCCGGGAGGCGCCGGGGAACCCGGGGACGCCGGGCAGCGCACCGGGGGCGTGGGGGAGTACGCCGGGGACGCGGGGGAGCGCACCGGGGACGCCGACGGGTACGCGGGGGATGCCGAGGAGGGCGTCGGGGACGCCCGGCGGGCCCGCTGGCTGGCCGTCGGCACCGGGGCGCTGCTGGCCTGCGCGGGGCTGGCCGCCGCGCTGCTGAGGGCCGCCGGAGCCGCCCCGGCGGTCGTGCCCGCTGCCTACGCCCTCGGCGCCGCCGTGTGCGTCCCGGCGGCGGTGCTCGGCGGCCGGGGCCGTACCCGCAGGGCCCTGTGGCTGCTGGTCGCGGGCACGATGATCATGGCGCTCGGGGACCAGTTCGACTGACGTATTTTTGCCGTACCGGCCGGATCCGGGCGGACGAACTGCGGAAGGAAGAGCGGCGGATGTACGCGACATCGCTCGGTGACGACGGCGCCGAACTGCGGCCCCTGGAGGTGTGGCACGCGGAGGAGCTGCTGGAGAACATCGACCGGGGACGGGAGTTCATCGGCCGGCACGTGGGGCTCGCCGACGTGGTCTGCGATCTCGACGGGGCCCGGTCCTGGCTGAGGTCCTACGCCGACAAGCGCGCCGCCGACGCCGGCAGCCTGCACGGGATCTGGCTGGACGGCAAGCTCGTCGGAGGGCTGCTGTTCCGGGTCTGGGACACCCCGAGCGGGGTCTGCGAAGCCGGCTGCTGGCTGGAGCCGGGCGCGGCCGGGCGCGGGCTGGTCACGCGCGGCATGCGGACGCTGCTCGACTGGGCCTTCGAGGAGCGCGGCATGCACCGGGTGGAGTGGCAGGTCTCCTCGGCCAACGAGCCGAGCATCGGCGTGGCCCGGCGGCTGGGCATGACCCGCGAGGGCGTGCTCCGCGAGAACTACCCGCACCGGGGCGTGCGCACCAGCACCGAGATCTGGGCGGTGCTGGCCCCGGAGTGGCGTGCGGCACGCGCGCGTACCGCACGGAACGACTGAGGGATCCCGGCGGTCGCCGAGCGGTCACGGCGATCATTAAGGGACCTCTCAGACAGCGTCCGTACGGTGCCGGGCATGGCAACGAAGACAGCGGAAGGCGCTGAGACCGCCGGCACCGGCTCCGGTACCGAGGCGCACGAGGACGACGGGACGACCACGGCCGGCACCGGGGCCGTCGAGGAGAACGGGGAGAACGGGGAGACCGGGCCCGGCACGGCCGGCGAGGACGCCGGGGAAGTCGCGGACGCCGGGGAGGGAGAGGCCGGCAAGAAGTCCTCCGGGGTCGGCCAGGGCGCCGGTGCCGTCGTCTCCGCCGCGCTGGGCCTGGTCTCGCTCACCGGCGGCTGGACCGGCACCGTCGCCGCCGCCCGCGAGCAGCTCATCGGCCAGCTGCGGACGTCCACCGACGCGAGCGTGGGCACCCAGCTCAAGGAGGTCTACGGCGACGCCTGGCACACCACCGCCCTGTGGGCCGGCCTGTTCGCGCTGGCCGCGCTGATCACCGCCGTGGTCGTGCTGGTCCGGCCCGCCTTCGGCACCCCCGGCCGGCCGCAGGCCGCCTGGATCAGGTCGGTGGCCTGGGCGGGCCTCTCGCTCGGCGTCATCGGCCTGCTGCTGGCCGTCCTGAAGTACTCCGACGCCCTGCTGGGCCTGCCCTCCACCGGCTGACCGACCGCGGGATTCCCGGGGCCTCAGGGCGTTCCGCGCACCGCGCGGGGCGTCCTGGGGCCCCTTGCGCGTGCGTGCGGTCGGCCGGGCGACCGCCGGACAGCCGAGGAGCTGTTCATCTCGCCGAAGACCGCGAGCGTCCACGTCTCCCACGTCCCGGGCAGGCTCGGCCCGGTCATGGCCGGGACGCTCGCTGCCGGAACGACCGGGTGAGACCTACGCTGGAGAAAACCGGCAAAGAGGGGGAGCCGTGTTCAACGTCTTCGAGGACCTGTTCGCACCCGGCCGCAAACACACCCGGGACGAACAGAACCGGCTGGAGCTGTCCCGGGAGGACGTCGGCGACAACGACCCCGGTCACGGTCCCATAGACCTGACCTCCGGCAAGGCGGTGATACGACTGTCCCCGCCCGCCCGGCCCGACGAGGAGCCCGGGCCCGGCACCGGCGACACCGACTGACCCGGGGCCGGCCCTAGCGCACCTGGAGCTCCAGTACCCGGTCGTCGCCCTTCCCGGGATCGCCCCGGCCGTCCGTCTCGCTGGTCACGAGCCAGAGCCGGCCCGTGCCCGCCGGGGCGACCGTGCGCAGCCGGCCGTAGGCGCCGGTGAGGAACGCCTGCGGGGCGGCGGAGGCCGCGACACCGTCCAGCGGGACGCGCCACAGGCGCTCGCCGCGCAGCCCCGCCATCCAGATCGCGCCGTCCACGCAGGCGATGCCACTGGGGGAGGCCTCGTCGGTGTGCCACTGGGCCACGGGGTTCTGGAAACCGGCGTCGGAGGAGCGGCCCTCCGCCTCCGGCCAGCCGTAGTTCCCGCCCGGCTTGATCGCGTTCAGCTCGTCCCAGGTGTCCTGGCCGAACTCCGAGGCGAACAGGCGCTCGTGGCGGTCCCAGGCCAGGCCCTGGACGTTGCGGTGGCCGTAGGAGTACACGACGGAGCCGGGGAACGGGTTGCCGGGCGCCGGTTCGCCGTCCGGGGTCATCCGCAGGATCTTCCCGCCGAGCGAGGACCGGTCCTGTGCCAGGCCCCGCTTGCCGCTCTCGCCGGTGCCCGCGTAGAGCATGCCGTCCGGCCCGAACGCGATCCGGCCGCCGTTGTGGACGGTGCCCTTGGGGATGCCCTTGAACACCGTGTCGGGAGCGCCGAGCTGCTCACCGGCCGGTTTCCGCTCGTCGTAGCGGACCCGGACCACGCGGTTGTCGGAGGCCGAGGTGAAGTAGGCGTAGACCATGCGGTCCGAGGCGTAGCCGGGGGACAGCGCGATGCCCAGCAGCCCGCCCTCGCCGGCCGGGGAGACCCCGGAGACCGTGCCCAGCACCGTCGTCCGGCCGGTCTTCGCGTCGATCCGGCTGATCGTGCCCTCGTCCCGGGAGGACACCAGCAGATCACCGCCGGGCAGCGGGGCGAGCCCCCATGGCGACTTCAGCCCCTGCGCCACCGTGCGCAGCACCTTCACCGACCCCTTGGCCGGGGCGGCCGGCCCGGTGTCCCGCGAGGCGGTGTCCCCGCCGGACGCGGTGACGCCCGGCGCCCGGCCCGGGGACGTTCCGCCCCCGGAGGAGCAGCCGGCCGCCAGCAGCAGGGCGGTCACGGCCAGCACGGCGGGTACAGCTCGACGTCGCACGATCACGGTTCCCTTCGAGACGGCGGACACCACGACGGCCCACCCGGCACGCTACTCCCGCCCGCCGGGGGGCCGTTGCCGTGCCACCGACGGCCGGTGCGCGTCGCGGAAGGCGGTCGCGCGCCCCGGACGGCCGTCGGGTGCCGCCGGGGGCCGTCGCCGGACCCCGGCCCCCGGAATCCCCGGTCGCCCCGCCCCGGCCCCCGGCCCCTCGCCGGCCGGAGACCTCAGTCCCAGGACCCCTGGGCCGCCGGCAGCCGGGACACCTCCGCGAGATCCTGCGCGGTCAGCCGCAGGGCCGCGGCGCCCGCGTTCTCGGCGGCCCAGCGCTCCCGCTTGGTGCCCGGCACCGCGATCACATGGCGGCCCTGCGCCAGCACCCAGGCGAGCGCCACCTGCGCCGGGGTGACCCCCTCGCCGTGCCGCCGCGCGATGCGCCGCAGTCCCGCGACGATCGGCTGGTTGGCCGCCATCATCTCGGCCGTGAACCGGGGGTGCCGGGCCCGCACGTCGTCCGGCTCGAACCCCTCTCCCGGCGTCAGCGTGCCGGTCAGGAAGCCGTTGCCCAGCGGCATCGCCGCGAGGAAGCCCACCCCGCGCGCCTCGCACCACGGCACCAGCGCCCGCAGCGCCTCCGGCGACCACACCGACAGCTCCGCCTGCACCGCGCTCACCGGGAACACCTGCTGGATCCGCTGCAACCGGCGCAGCGTCCCGTCGTACGGTCCCGCGCCCGAGCGGCGCCCGCCGCGCGCCCCCAGCGCGCACAGCCCCAGCGCCCGCACCTTCCCGGCCCGCACCAGGTCCGCCATCGCGCCCCACGTCTCCTCGACGGGCACCTCGGGGTCGGTGCGGTGCAGCTGGTACAGGTCGATCACGTCCGTCTGGAGCCGGCGCAGCGAGGCGTCACAGGCCCGCCGCACGTAGCCGGGGCGGCCGTTGGCCACGATGTGCTGCTCGCCCACCAGCAGCCCCACCTTCGTCGCCACGAAGGCGTCCGCGCGCCGCTCCTTGAGCACCCGGCCCAGCAGCAGCTCGTTGGTGAACGGTCCGTACATGTCCGCGGTGTCCAGGAGGTCCGAGCCGAGGTCCAGCGCCCGGTGCACGGCTTTGACCGACTCCTCACCCCGTCGCCGGGATGCGGTGTACGCCCAGTTCATCGGCATGCATCCGAGTCCGACGGCCCCCACCGCGAGTCCCCCCGCGCCGATCGTCCTGCGCTCCACCTGCTCGTGAACCTCCCTCTGCCCGGCCACCAACCTAACCTCTGCGCCCGCGCGTGCCTGACATAGCCTCCTGGCATGACTTCACAGGTGTGGCTTCCCATTCCGCCCGAGGAGATCGAGGGGCTGCCCGAGGGGCCCCGGTACCTGTTCTGGGACGGGGGCGCGGACGGTGAGCGGCCGTTCCCCGGCGACCCGGCTCAGTGCGCGGTGTACGTGGTGCCGTACATGAAGCCGCTGCCGGTCCGGGTGGCTCCGCTGGCGCGGCTGACGAACGTCCGGGTCATCCAGACGCTCACCGCCGGCGTCGACGACATCACCGCGCGGCTTTCGGACATCGCGCCGGGCGTACGCCTGTGCAACGCGCGGGGGGTGCACGAGACCAGCACCGCCGAGCTGGCGCTCACCCTGACCCTCGCCGCGCTGCGCGGCATACCGGAATTCGTCCGCGCCCAGCAGCGGGAGCGCTGGGTGGGCGGGTTCCACCCCTCCCTTGCCGACAAGAACGTCCTGATCGTCGGGTACGGGGCCATCGGCGCCGCCATCGAGGACCGGCTCGCGCCCTTCGAGGTCGCGCGGGTCGCACGGGTCGCACGCTCCGGTCGCACGGTGGCGCGCGGTCCCGTGCACCCGATCGCCGATGTGCCCTCTCTGCTTCCGCACGCGGATGTCGTGATCCTGTGCACCCCCCTCACGGAAGACACCCGGGGACTCGTGGACGCCGCCTTCCTCGCCCGCATGAAGGACGGCGCGCTGCTCGTCAACGTCGCGCGCGGGCCCGTCGTGGACACCAAGGCGCTCCTCGCCGAACTGGAACGGGGCCGGATCACGGCGGCCCTGGACGTGACGGACCCCGAGCCGCTGCCCGCCGGCCACCCCTTGTGGCAGGCGCCGGGCGTGCTGATCAGCCCGCATGTCGGCGGGCCCTCCTCGGCCTTCCTGCCCCGCGCCAAGCGGCTTCTCGTCGACCAGCTGACCCGGTTCGTGAACCACGAACCCCTGCGGAACGTGATCCTTACGACCGGTCCCGAAACGGGGGGAGCAACCGGGCGCTAGGCGCCTTCCGGCACCCTCCGCAATCTTTCGGGCGCACCGCGTACCGGCATACGCCCTGGTCGTCACGGAGCGTAGAGAAGCTATGTCCCTGAGTGACGATCCTGGTGTATCGTCCCGGGCAGGGGCTGCGCCGCTGACGTTCGGCGCCGGGGATGGACATTTCAGATTCGTGAGGGGGGCGACGGGCGATGCACGGCCTATGGACGAACGATCCGACGCGGCGGAGCCGCCGACGGCGACCCTGGCGCACGGCCGCGCGCAGGCGCGGCCATCACACCAGCCATCACAGCCACCACCAGCGCAGGTACAGCGGCCGTCGCCGGACCGCGTACACGGCGCACCGGGACCGTCAGGACCGGGGAACGGCACGGACCGGGAGGCCCCGGTGAGTGCCCCGACCTCCTTGACGACCCCCCTCGGCGGCGCGGTGCGCGCACCGCACCCGCACGAGGCACCGCCGCCCCGCCGGCCGGCCGTCGCCGAGAACCGGCGCCTGGTGGAGCAACTGGTCCTCGCCCTGGTCTGCGCCGCCTACGCCGGCGGAGCCGCCTTCGGCTGGGGCTCCGACCGGGTCGCGGACGTGATGGGCGACTTCGGACTGAGCGCGGCGGCGGCCGCCGCCGCCGTCTCCTGCTTCCTGTACGCCCGCGGCCCGCGCGTCCGCTTCCGGTCCGCCTGGCTGCTGTTCGCCCTCTCGGCGACGATGACCTCGCTGGGCAACGCGGTCTGGGGCTGGTACGAGGTCGCCCTGGACGCCGAGGTGCCCAGCCCCAGCTACGCCGACCTGTTCTTCCTGTGCTTCGCGCCGCCCGCCAT
Organism: Streptomyces sp. NPDC104831; assembly: GCF_055583025.1. Lineage (NCBI taxonomy): Bacteria > Bacillati > Actinomycetota > Actinomycetes > Kitasatosporales > Streptomycetaceae > Streptomyces > Streptomyces sp. NPDC104831. Next base: position 39,437 of record NZ_JBVJOT010000026.1, on the reverse strand, counting down.
CGTGGGCCTGCTGGTGCTAGCCAAGCGGCCGGCGTCCCGCGCGGGCTGGATCTGTCTGGGACTGGACGCCTGGCTGATCGGCGGCTCGCTGCTCACCCTCTCGTGGAGCCTCGCGCTCGCCCAGGCGGCCCGGATCGACGGGTCGAGCGTGGCGCACGCGGCGCTGTCGCTGGCGTACCCGCTGCTGGACATCGCCCTGGTCAGCATGGTGCTCGCGCTGCACTTCCGCCGGGCGCCGGGCAACCGCACGGCGGTGAACACCGCGATCGGCGCGCTCGCGCTGACCGTGATGTGCGACGCGCTGTTCACCTCGCCGCTGCTGCACAGCAGCTACCGCTCCGGCCGGCTGCTGGACGCGGGCTGGTTCGCCGGTTCGCTGCTGCTCGCCTACGCCCCCTGGGCCGCCCCGCGGCGGCACGGCGGGCAGGAGGCGCGCGCCTCCGACGGGCACACGCGCGTCGTCCACGAGCACGTGCCGGGCCAGCGCGCCACCGGCCAGTGGAGCACGGGCCAGCGAAGCGCGGGGCAGTGGAGCACGGGCCAGTGGAACGCCGGCCAGTGGACCACCGGGCACCAGCACCCGCCGGCGCTGCCGGCGCCGGGCGCCGAGCACCCGCGGTACCCGTCCGGCCGGCCGCTCACCGGCTCCCTCGCCGCGCTCACCCCGTACCTCGCCGCGGCCGTGTGCACCCTGGGCATCCTGTACAACGTCCTCAACGGCCGCAGGCCCGACCACGTCGTCCTGATCACGGCGGGCGCCGTGGTGCTGGCCCTCGTCATCCGGCAGGGCATCATGCTGCTGGACAACATCACCCTCACCCAGGAACTGGCGCAGAAGGAGAACCACTTCCGCTCCCTGGTGCAGGGCTCCAGCGACGTCATCATGATCGCCGCGCCCAACGGCGTCCTGCGGTACGTCTCCCCGGCCGCCGCCGGGGTGTACGGCAGGCCCGCCGAGGAACTGGTGGGCACCGAGCTGGCCGCCCTCATCCACCCCGAGGACCTGGGCTGCGTGGTGCACGAGGTGCGCCGCTTCCTCGCCGCCAGCCCGGTGCAGGAGCCCACCACGCGCATCGAGTGCCGGTTCCGCTCCGGCGACGGCGGCTGGCTGAACGTCGAGTCGACCGTCAACCGCCACCACGGCGGGCTGATCTTCAACAGCCGGGACGTGACCGAGCGCGTCCGCCTCCAGGCGCAGTTGCAGCACAACGCCGAGCACGACCCGCTGACCGACCTGCCCAACCGCGCGCTGTTCACCCGGCGCGTGCAGCAGGCCCTGTCCGGCCGCCGGGCCACCGACCGGGGCGCGGCCCTGCGCGGTACGGCGGTGCTCTTCATCGACCTGGACGGGTTCAAGGCGGTCAACGACACGATCGGGCACCAGGCCGGCGACGAACTGCTCATCCAGGCCGCCCGCAGACTCCAGGAGGCCGTCCGGCAGGGCGACACCGCCTCCCGGCTGGGCGGCGACGAGTTCGCGGCCCTGATCGTCGGCGACGGCACCCGGGACCGGGCCGCCCGCGAGCGGAACATCCTGGAACTGGCCGACCGCCTGCGGGTGACCCTCTCCCAGCCGTACGTCATCGACGGCAACGACGTCCGGGTCGCCGCCTCCATCGGCGTCGCCTTCGCCGAGCCGGGCATCGGCGCGGGCGAGCTGCTGAGAAACGCCGACCTGGCGATGTACCGCGCGAAGTCGGCCGGGAAGGGCCGGGTCGAGCTGTACAAACCGCAGATGCAGCAGGACGTCGTCCGCAAGGCGGAGCTGGCCACGCGCCTGCGCGCCGCGCTGCACGACGGCGAGTTCACGCTGCTGCACCAGCCGGTGGTGTGCCTGGAGAGCGGCCGGATCACGACCGTCTCCGCGCAGGCCCGCTGGCGCTCCTCCCAGGGGGTGCTGTTCACCCCGGCGGAGTTCCTGCGGGTGGCCGACGACGTCGACAAGACCGCCGAGCTGGACCGCTGGCTCCTCCAGGAGGCCGTGCGGCAGGCGGCCGAGCGGGCCGCCGCCGGGGTCGCCGTGCCGGTGACGGTGCGGATGAGCGCCCGCCGGCTGGTGGACCGCTCGTCGCCGCTGGGCTCGGTGGAGGCGCTGCTGGCCCGGCACGGACTGCCCCCCGGGGCGCTGGTCGTGGAGCTGTCCGACACCGACCCGCGGGTCTCGCTGGACGAGCTGGAGCGGCGGCTGACCGCGCTCAGCCGGCTCGGGGTGCGGATCGCGCTGGACGGCTTCGGCAGCGGCTACGCGGCCATCACGGCCCTGCGGCGGCTGCCCGTGGACGTCCTCAAGCTCGACCGCGGCCTGGTCGAGGGCGTGGTGGAGTCCGCGCGGCTGCACAAGATCACCAGTGGTCTGCTGCGGATCGCCGGGGATCTGGGCCTCCAGTCGGTGGCCGAGGGCGTCGACCTGCCCGAGCAGGTGGCCGCGCTGCGGGCCATGGGCTGCACCCACGGCCAGGGTATGGCGTTCGCCGGTCCGCTGGACGAGTACCGGCTGCGCCGGGCGCTCGGATCCGGCCACTACCCGGTGCCGCACGCCCCGGCCGAGCCCGCGTTCGCGGGCAGCGCGAGGGAGCCGAACGGGATGTACACGGGGGGTGTTCCCGCCGTCTTCGGAGGCGGCGGCGCCCTTCGCTCACATTCTGAGACGCCCGTCCCACCCACTTGACACGTGGTGCGTGCCGGGGGGAGGGTCAGTTCCATGCGCACCCGAATTCTCGTACTTGGACAGCGCGTCGGCTGAGCTGGGACCCACCGGAGAACGTTCCGGAATCCCCAGCGACCTCACCGGCGCGCTCCCCTCGCTTGCCTTGCGGCACGAGGGGTTTTTTGTTGCACGAGTGCCGTTCGTGCAGCACCCCAGATCCGCCCGTACCTCGCAAAAACCCTCAGCATCGAGAAGAGAATGCCGATGACCGAGCAGGCCACCGGGGCCCACCATCCGCAGCCGCGGCCCCGTTCCGGAGGACAGCAGTCCGCCCCCGTCGAGCACGTCACGGGTGCGCAGTCCCTCATCCGCTCCCTCGAGGAGGTCGGCGCGGACACGGTATTCGGCATTCCCGGCGGCGCGATCCTCCCGGCGTACGACCCGCTGATGGACTCCACCCGGGTGCGGCACGTCCTGGTCCGGCACGAGCAGGGCGCGGGCCACGCGGCCACCGGCTACGCGCAGGCCACCGGCAAGGTCGGTGTCTGCATGGCGACCTCGGGTCCGGGCGCCACCAACCTGGTCACGCCGATCGCGGACGCGCACATGGACTCGGTGCCGCTGGTCGCGATCACCGGCCAGGTGGCCTCCAAGTCGATCGGCACGGACGCCTTCCAGGAGGCGGACATCGTCGGCATCACCATGCCGATCACCAAGCACAACTGGCTGGTCACCAAGGCCGAGGACATCCCCCGGGTGATCGCGCAGGCCTTCCACGTCGCCTCCACCGGCCGGCCGGGCCCGGTCCTGGTCGACATCGCCAAGGACGCCCTCCAGGCCAAGACCACCTTCTCCTGGCCGCCGGTGATGGACCTGCCCGGCTACCGCCCGGTGACCAAGCCGCACGCCAAGCAGATCCGCGAGGCCGCCAAGCTCATCACCGCCGCCCGCAAGCCGGTGCTGTACGTCGGCGGCGGCGTCCTGAAGGCGCAGGCCACGGCCGAGCTGAAGGTCCTCGCCGAGCTGACCGGCGCCCCGGTGACCACCACCCTGATGGCGCTCGGCGCGTTCCCCGACAGCCACCCGCTGCACGTCGGCATGCCCGGCATGCACGGCAGCGTCGCCGCGGTCACCGCGCTGCAGAAGGCCGACCTGATCGTGGCCCTCGGCGCCCGCTTCGACGACCGCGTCACCGGAAAGCTGGACAGCTTCGCGCCCTACGCCAAGATCGTCCACGCGGACATCGACCCGGCCGAGATCGGCAAGAACCGCGCGGCGGACGTGCCGATCGTCGGCGACGCCCGCGAGGTCATCGCCGACCTGGTGCAGGCGGTGCAGAAGGAGCACAGCGAGGGCCACAAGGGCGACTACACCGCCTGGTGGAGCGACCTGAACCGGTGGCGCGAGACCTACCCGCTCGGCTACGACCTGCCCGAGGACGGCTCGCTCTCCCCGCAGGCGGTCATCGAGCGCGTCGGCCGGCTCGCCCCCGAGGGCACGATCTTCGCCGCGGGCGTCGGCCAGCACCAGATGTGGGCCGCGCACTTCATCCAGTACGACCGGCCCGCCACCTGGCTGAACTCCGGCGGCGCCGGGACGATGGGCTACGCGGTCCCCGCCGCCATGGGCGCCAAGGCCGGCCGCCCGGAACAGACCGTGTGGGCGATCGACGGCGACGGCTGCTTCCAGATGACCAATCAGGAACTGACCACCTGCGCCCTGAACAACATCCCGATCAAGGTCGCCGTCATCAACAACGGCGCCCTCGGGATGGTCCGCCAGTGGCAGACCCTCTTCTACAACCAGCGCTACTCCAACACCGTGCTGCACAGCGGCCCGGACGACGTCGACCCGGCCGCCCGGGGCACCCGGGTGCCGGACTTCGTGAAGCTGGCGGAGGCCATGGGCTGCGTGGCCCTGCGCTGCGAGCGCCCCGAGGACCTGGACAAGGTCATCGAGGAGGCCAACTCCATCAACGACCGCCCGGTCGTCGTCGACTTCATCGTCCACGAGGACGCGATGGTCTGGCCGATGGTCGCCGCCGGCACCTCCAACGACGAGATCATGGCCGCCCGGGACGTCCGCCCCGACTTCGGCGACAACGAAGACGACTGACCGTCAACAGGCAAGGAAGAGCAACCACCATGTCCAAGCACACGCTCTCCGTCCTGGTGGAGAACACGCCGGGCATCCTCGCCCGGATCGCCGCCCTGTTCTCCCGGCGAGGCTTCAACATCGACTCGCTCGCGGTCGGCGTCACCGAGCACCCCGACATCTCCCGCATCACCATCGTGGTGACCGTCGAGGACCTGCCGCTGGAGCAGGTGACCAAGCAGCTCAACAAGCTCGTCAACGTGCTGAAGATCGTCGAGCTGGAGCCGGGCCAGGCCGTGCAGCGCGAACTCGTCCTGGTGAAGGTCCGCGCCGACAACGAGACCCGCTCCCAGATCGTGGAGATCGTCCAGCTGTTCCGCGCCAAGACCGTGGACGTCTCCCCGGAGGCCGTGACCATCGAGGCCACCGGTTCCGGCGACAAGCTGTCCGCCATGCTCAAGATGCTGGAGCCGTACGGCATCAAGGAGCTGGTCCAGTCCGGCACGATCGCGATCGGCCGCGGTGCCCGTTCGATCACGGACCGCTCGCTGCGCGCCCTCGACCGGACGGCGTAAGACCCGGTACGGGCGGCCGGCGATCAACGGCCGCCCGTATCCCGAGACCCCCGAACTTCCCTCCCGCCCGCCGTCATACGGTGGGACGCACCACCAGCACACAAGGAGAACCCAAAGTGGCCGAGCTGTTCTACGACGCTGACGCCGACCTGTCCATCATCCAGGGCCGCAAGGTCGCGGTCATCGGCTACGGCAGCCAGGGCCACGCCCACGCGCTGTCGCTGCGCGACTCCGGTGTCGACGTCCGTGTCGGTCTGCACGAGGGCTCGAAGTCCAAGGCCAAGGCCGAGGAGCAGGGCCTGCGCGTGGTCACCCCGGCGGAGGCCGCCGCCGAGGCCGACGTCATCATGATCCTGGTCCCGGACCCGATCCAGGCACAGGTCTACGAGGAGTCCATCAAGGACAACCTCAAGGACGGCGACGCGCTGTTCTTCGGCCACGGCTTCAACATCCGCTTCGGCTTCATCAAGCCCCCGGCCGGCGTGGACGTCTGCATGGTCGCCCCGAAGGGCCCGGGCCACCTGGTCCGCCGCCAGTACGAGGAGGGCCGCGGCGTCCCGTGCATCGCCGCCGTGGAGCAGGACGCCTCCGGCAACGCCTTCGCGCTGGCCCTGTCGTACGCCAAGGGCATCGGCGGCACCCGCGCCGGCGTCATCAAGACGACCTTCACCGAGGAGACCGAGACCGACCTCTTCGGCGAGCAGGCCGTGCTGTGCGGTGGCACCTCGGCGCTGGTGAAGGCGGGCTTCGAGACCCTGGTCGAGGCCGGCTACCAGCCGGAGATCGCCTACTTCGAGTGCCTGCACGAGCTGAAGCTGATCGTCGACCTCATGTACGAGGGCGGCCTGGAGAAGATGCGCTGGTCCGTCTCCGAGACCGCCGAGTGGGGCGACTACGTCACCGGCCCGCGCATCATCACCGACGCCACCAAGGCCGAGATGAAGAAGGTCCTCGCCGAGATCCAGGACGGCACCTTCGCCCGGAACTGGATGGACGAGTACCACGGTGGCCTGAAGAAGTACGACGAGTACAAGAAGCAGGACTCCGAGCACCTGCTGGAGACCACCGGCAAGCAGCTGCGCAAGCTGATGTCGTGGGTGGACGAGGAGGCCTGACCCGGCCTCGCGTGGCGGTGTCCCCAGGTCCGGGGGCACCGCCACGCGGCTTCCCGCCCGGGCTCCGTACAAAGTGGAGCCTCTCATCCGGGTGATCCTTCCGCGGAGGCGTAATACGGATCGCGCCGCGCCACTACACTTCTGCACAACACGCGTCAGGCCCACAGCGTCGTGCGTCTTCCGCGGCTAGCCCCCCTCCACCGCCTGCGGCCGTCGGGACGGCCGTCCGCATCGCACATGTGAGGACTCACGTGAGCTCGAAACCTGTCGTACTCATCGCTGAAGAGCTGTCGCCCGCCACCGTCGACGCACTCGGTCCGGACTTCGAGATCCGGCACTGCAACGGAGCGGACCGCTCCGAGCTGCTGCCGGCCATCGCCGACGTGGACGCGATCCTCATCCGCTCGGCCACCAAGGTCGACGCCGAGGCCATCGCCGCCGCGAAGAAGCTCAAGGTCGTCGCGCGAGCCGGCGTCGGCCTGGACAACGTCGACGTCGCCGCCGCCACCAAGGCCGGCGTGATGGTCGTCAACGCCCCCACCTCCAACATCGTGACCGCCGCCGAGCTGGCCTGCGGTCTCCTGCTGTCCACCGCCCGCAACATCCCGCAGGCCAACGCCGCGCTGAAGAACGGCGAGTGGAAGCGCAGCAAGTACACGGGTGTGGAGCTGGCCGAGAAGACGCTGGGTGTCGTGGGCCTGGGCCGCATCGGTGCCCTCGTCGCGCAGCGCATGTCCGCGTTCGGCATGAAGGTCGTCGCCTACGACCCCTATGTGCAGCCCGCGCGGGCCGCGCAGATGGGCGTCAAGGTGCTGTCGCTGGACGAGCTGCTGGAGGTCTCCGACTTCATCACCGTCCACCTGCCCAAGACCCCCGAGACCCTCGGCCTGATCGGCGACGAGGCGCTGCGCAAGGTCAAGCCGAGCGTGCGCATCGTCAACGCCGCGCGCGGCGGCATCGTGGACGAGGCGGCGCTGTACGCGGCCCTGAAGGAGGGCCGGGTCGCCGGCGCCGGCCTGGACGTGTACGCGAAGGAGCCGTGCACCGACTCCCCGCTGTTCGAGCTGGACCAGGTCGTCTGCACCCCGCACCTGGGCGCGTCCACCGACGAGGCGCAGGAGAAGGCCGGCATCGCCGTCGCCAAGTCCGTCCGCCTCGCCCTGGCCGGCGAGCTGGTGCCGGACGCGGTCAACGTCCAGGGCGGTGTCATCGCCGAGGACGTGAAGCCGGGCCTGCCGCTGGCCGAGCGCCTCGGCCGGATCTTCACCGCGCTGGCCGGCGAGGTCGCGGTCCGCCTCGACGTCGAGGTCTACGGCGAGATCACCCAGCACGATGTGAAGGTGCTGGAGCTGTCCGCGCTCAAGGGCGTCTTCGAGGACGTCGTGGACGAGACCGTGTCCTACGTCAACGCGCCGCTGTTCGCCCAGGAGCGCGGTGTCGAGGTGCGCCTGACCACCAGCTCGGAGTCGGCCGAACACCGCAACGTGGTGACCGTGCGCGGCACGCTGGGCACCGGCGAGGAGGTGTCGGTCTCCGGCACGCTGGCCGGCCCGAAGCACGTCCAGAAGATCGTCGCGGTCGGTGAGTACGACGTCGACCTCGCGCTCGCCGACCACATGGCGGTGCTGCGCTACGAGGACCGTCCGGGTGTCGTCGGCACCGTCGGCCGCATCCTCGGCGAGGCGGGCATCAACATCGCCGGCATGCAGGTCGCCCGTGCGGCGGTGGGCGGCGAGGCGCTGGCCGTCCTGACCGTGGACGACACGGTGGGCGCCACCGTGCTGGCCGAGCTCGCCGCGGAGATCGGGGCCACGTCGGCCCGGTCGGTCAACCTGGTCTGAGCACCGCGGAAGACGCCGGACGGGCCGACTCCTGTCGGCCCGTCCGGCGTCTTCCCGTTCACCGCGTCCGCGCGCCGCTCCTCCGCAGCGTGACCCCCGCCCCCGGCGTCACGGCCCCGCGATCGCCGCCCCGTGCGGAGCCCGGACCACGTCCCCACCGCCGACCCGGGCCGTCGTCCGCCCCACCGCACGCCGACGCGTGGGGCCTCGGCCCGCACGGGGCGCTGCTCGTCCGCCCGGACGGTCATGTCGCCGCCCGCCCCGCCGGCGCCGACGCCCTCCACCGGGACCTCGCCGCGATCACCGGCAGGGCGCCGCCCGCGTGAGGGCCTGCCCGGCGAAGCTCACAGCCGGGCCCGCTTCAACGCCATGTGCAGCAGCAGCCGGTCCTCGCCGTCGTCCAGGTCCAGGCCGGTCAGCTGCTCCACCCGGGACAGCCGGTAGTACAGCGTCTGGCGGTGGATGCCCAGCTCCGACGCCGTACGGCCGGCCTGCCCCGCGCAGTCCAGGTAGACCTCCGCCGTGCGGGCCAGCTCCCCGTGGGCGGGGGAGAGGAGCGAGCCGACCACCCTGTCGTGCGCGCTCTCCGGCGGCAGCGCGGTCAGCAGCCGGTACGCCCCGATCCGCGCCCACCGGGCCACCGGCCCGAGCCGCGGCTCGGCCAGCGCGGCGCGCGCGGCGTCGAGGGCCTGCTGCCAACTGGCGCCCAGCTCGGCGAGGCCGGTGCCCGGCTCCCCGATGCCGGCGGCGCACCCGGTGGCCCGGGCGGCCGGTCCGGCCGCCGCGCCGGGCCGCGCCGCCACCGCCGCCGCGGTCCGCGCCCCGGCCCCGCGCGTGCGCGCCCCCCGCGACTCCTCGGCCTCCTTCAGCAGCCGGGTGGCCGCGGCCGTCGCGGGGGCCGTCGTGTCCGCGCTGCGCAGCCGGACCAGGACCGCGAGGCTCAGGCCGGCCGCCCCCCACGGCAGTGTGCACAGGGCCGTGGCGTGCGGGACCGTGCGCGGGGCGGGGACGTCGTCCGGGTCCGCCGACGGCCAGGGCGCCACGCAGACCAGCGTGTGCGGGCCGTCGGCGCGGGGGCCGAGCGCGGTGCGCAGTTCGGCCACCGCCATGTCCCGCTGCCAGCCCCGGTCCGCGGTGAGCACCGCCCGCAGCTCCCGGCTCAGTCCGGCCCCGGCCTCCGCCTCGTCCGCGAGCAGCGCGCCGATCCGGTCCGCCACCCCCATGGCCGCGGTCAGCTGGGCGTCCGTCGGTCCCGGGTCGCCGTCCAGCAGCCAGACGTAGCCGAGGACGACGCCCCGGTGGCGCACGGGCAGGCAGATCCGGCCCCGGTAGACACCGGCCTGCGGACTGGGCGGGATGCGCACCGGCGCGATCGCCCGGGTGATGCCGAACCCCTCGAACCAGGCCCGGACGGTGGCCGTGGAGCGCCGGGTCAGGATCGAGCGGGTGCGCACCGGGTCCAGCGCGGACGGGTCCAGCTCGTCCTCGCTGTCGTAGGCCCCGAAGGCGATCAGCTCGAAGTCGCGGTTCTCCAGGGTCGCGGGCACCCCCAGCAGCTCGGAGATCTCGTCCACCAGCTCCTGGTAATCCGCCTTGAATTCAGCCGCCACCCGGGCATTCTCCCCCATTTCCCGGCCACCTTCATACATCTGTCTGAGATCCGGAGCGTGGATGCGTGACAGCTGTCGATGGCCCAGGATCGGAGAGATCCATAGGTTTCACGGTGGTTCTCCGTGCCGTACCCGAATCGTCGGGTGGCGGTCCCTTTGGTGCTTGTCTGTGGAGGTGCCCCGTGCTGGGTCCCGTGATTCTCGCCGCGTCGCGCAGCGACCGGATGCGACGCCTGATCTCGGCGGCCCCGGTGACCAAGCAGGTCGTCGACCGCTTCATACCCGGCGAGGCCGTGGCCGACATCGTCCCGATCATCGAGGACCTGACGGCCAAGGGCCTGGAGCTGACGATGGACGTCGTCGGCGAGGACATCACCACCCCGGAGCAGGCCACCGCCGCCCGGGACGCCTACCTGGAGCTGATCGACCGCCTCAAGGGCCTGGAGCTGGGCGAGAAGGTCGAGATGTCGGTCAAGCTGTCGATGTTCGGCCAGGCGCTGGAGGGCGGCCACGAGCTGGCCCTCGCCAACGTCCGCCCGGTCGTCGAGGCCGCCGCCGCCATCGGCACGACGGTCACCCTGGACGCCGAGGACCACACCACCCTCGACTCGATGTTCGCCATCCACGAGGAGCTGCGGAAGGACTTCCCGCAGACGGGCTGCGTCATCCAGGCCTACCTGTTCCGCACCGAGGCCGACGCCCGCCGCCTCGCCGCGGCCGGCAGCCGGGTGCGCCTGGTCAAGGGTGCCTACAAGGAGCCCGCCGAGGTCGCCTACCAGCAGAAGCACGAGATCGACAAGGCCTACGTGCGCATCCTGCGGATCCTGATGGAGGGCGAGGGCTACCCGATGATCGGGTCCCACGACCCCCGTCTGATCGCCATCGCCCAGGAGCTGGCCCACCAGGCCGGCCGTAAGCTCGACGAGTACGAGTTCCAGATGCTGTACGGCATCCGGAGCGAGGAGCACCTGCGGCTGGCCGCCGAGGGCCACCGCATGCGCGTCTACACCGCCTACGGCACCGACTGGTACGGCTACTTCATGCGCCGCCTGGCGGAGAAGCCCGCCAACCTGCGGTTCTTCCTCCGTTCCATGGTCAGCAAGGGCTGAGCCCCACCACCCGCTCACGTACAAGGAGTTACGGATCTCATGGACGCTGTGACCCAGGTCCCCACCCCCGTCAACGAGCCGGTGCACGGCTACGCCCCCGGTTCGCCCGAGCGCGCCCGGCTGGAGGCCAAGCTCAAGGAGCTGGCCGAGAACCCGATCGACCTGCCGATGACCATCGGCGGCGAGAAGCGGCTGGGCGGCGGCGAGCCGTTCGAGGTCGTGCAGCCGCACAACCACAAGGCCGTCCTCGGCACCGGCCGGCACGCCACCCGGCAGGACGCGCAGGACGCCATCGACGCGGCCCTGGCCGCCGCCCCGGCCTGGCGCGCGATGTCCTTCGACGACCGCGCCGCGATCATCCTGCGCGCCGCCGAGCTGCTGGCCGGCCCGTGGCGCGAGACGATCGCCGCGTCCACCATGCTGGGCCAGTCCAAGACCGCCCAGCAGGCCGAGATCGACAGCCCCTGTGAGCTGGTCGACTTCTGGCGCTTCAACGTCCACTACGCCCGCCAGATCCTGGCCGAGCAGCCCCCGGCGAACTCCCCGGGCGTGTGGAACCGCCTGGACCACCGCCCGCTGGAGGGCTTCGTCTACGCGATCACGCCGTTCAACTTCTCGGCGATCGCGGCGAACCTGCCCACCGCCCCCGCCCTGATGGGCAACGTGGTGGTCTGGAAGCCGTCCCCGACCCAGACGCACGCCGCCGTGCTGCTCATGCGGCTGCTGGAGGAGGCGGGCCTGCCCAAGGGCGTCATCAACCTCGTCACCGGCGACGGCATCGCGGTCTCCGAGGTCGCCCTGGAGCACCGGGACCTCGCGGGCATCCACTTCACCGGCTCGACCAAGACCTTCCAGTACCTGTGGAAGACGGTCGGCAACAACATCGAGAAGTACCGCTCCTACCCGCGTCTGGTCGGCGAGACCGGCGGCAAGGACTTCCTGGTCGCCCACCCGTCGGCCGACCGCGCGATCCTGAAGACCGCCCTGACCCGGGGTGCCTTCGAGTACCAGGGCCAGAAGTGCAGCGCCACCTCCCGCGCCTACATCCCGGCCTCCATCTGGAACTCGGGCTTCAAGGAGGAGTTCGCGGCCGAGGTCGACTACCTCACCATGGGTGACGTCACCGACCTGTCGAACTTCCTCGGCGCCGTCATCGACGACCGCTCGTTCGCCAAGAACAAGGCCGCCATCGACCGCGCCAAGGCCGACCCCGCCTGCACCATCGTGGCCGGCGGCTCCTACGACGACTCGGTGGGCTACTTCGTCCGCCCGACCGTCATCGAGTGCACCGACCCGGAGAACGAGGTCTTCACCACCGAGTACTTCGGCCCGATCCTCGCGGTGTACGTCTACGAGGACGACAAGTACGACGAGATGCTGACCCAGATGGAGTCGGTGTCGGACTACGCCCTCACCGGTTCGGTCATCGCGAACGACCGCGCGGCGGCGGCGTACACGATGGAGAAGCTCCGCTTCGCCGCGGGCAACTTCTACATCAACGACAAGTCGACCGGCGCCGTCGTCGGCCAGCAGCCCTTCGGCGGCGGCCGCGCCTCCGGCACCAACGACAAGGCCGGTGCCCCGCAGAACCTCCTGCGCTGGACCCTGACCCGCGCCATCAAGGAGACCCTGGTCCCGCCGACCGACTACACCTACCCGCACATGGGCTGACCGCCCCCGCGATCCCGGCCCGGGGGGGGGGGGGGGGGGGGGGGGGGGGGGGGGGGGGGGGGGGCGGAGGGGGGGGGGGGGGGGGGGGGGGGAGGCGC
>NZ_JBVJOT010000026.1:0-26667 GCF_055583025.1 Streptomyces sp. NPDC104831 | reverse complement strand
CCCACTCCCTCCCCCCCCCCCCCCCCCCCCTCCCCCCCCCCCCCCCCCCCCCCCCCCCCCCCCCCCCCCCCCCCCGCCGCCATGTCCGGCGGGCGATACTGCCGGCATGACTCCTCGACCGCGCCTCGCCCACACCGCCGATCTCGACCCCGCCGAACTGCGCGAGGTCCGGGCCCTGCTGGACCACGCCTTCGACGGGGACTTCTCGGACGAGGACTGGGAGCACGGACTCGGCGGGACGCACGTGCTGATCCGGGACGGCGGCGGCCTCGCCGCGCACGGTGCCCTCGTGATGCGCCGGCTGCGGCACCGGGGGCGGTGGCTGCGCACCGGCTACGTCGAAGCCGTCGCCGTCCGGGCCGACGTACGGCGGACCGGGCTCGGCGGGCGGGTGATGCACGCCCTGGAGGGGGTGCTCGACCGGGCCTACGACCTCGGCGCGCTGTCGGCGAGCGACGAGGGCGCCCTGCTGTATGCCGCCCGGGGCTGGCAGTGCTGGCCCGGGCGGGTGCACGCCCTCTCGCCCGACGGCGTCGTCCGGCTGCCGGACGAGGAGGGCGGTGTCTACCTGTGGCCCGCCCTCGCCGGTCCGCCCGACCCGTCCGGGGAACTGGTCTTCGACTGGCGGGACGGCGACATCACCTGACGGCGCGTCGGGCTGCACGGTGAAAGCGCAGCTCAGCGGCGTCGCCGTCTCAGATAGTAGGAAGTCCGAGTAATTGTGCAGACAGGCGCGGGCCGCTCCCCTTAACGTGAAAGGAGCCGAACGTCTCGCTCCATCCAGCGAATGGCGGTCGTGAGCCGGCCCGCGCAGGCAACCCCTGCGGCCAAGCGCTCCCCGCCCCTTCCGGCGACTCGCACACCCCCCTCACAGCCGTGCTCCACGCATGCCGAAGGAGTCGATTGCCATGGCCGAGACGACCGTCCGCCGCCGAGTCCGCCACGAGTCCCGTACGAGCGAGTCCGACCGCAAGAACGCCGCCGCCGCCCTCCAGCGCGCCCTCGACCGCCGGGACAACGGCGGCCAGACCGGCCACTGAGCCATGGCCGGGCGGGCGCGCCGCCACCCGCCCGGCTGTCCGCATGGCGGACATGGTGTGTCATCACCTGGGACGAGGAGTAGGGTGCCGACATGTCTCGCAGCATCAATCTCGCAGTGATCCCCGGTGACGGCATCGGCCAGGAGGTCGTGGCCGAGGGTCTGAAGGTCCTCTCCGCCGTCCTGCCGCAGGATGTGAAGCTGGAGACCAGGGAGTACGACTTCGGCGCCCAGCGCTACCACGCCACCGGTGAGACCCTCACCGACGCGGACCTGGAGCAGCTGAGGGGCCACGACGCCATCCTGCTCGGCGCGATCGGCGACCCGTCCGTGCCGTCCGGCGTCCTGGAGCGCGGCTTCCTGCTGAAGCTCCGCTTCGCCTTCGACCACCACGTCAACCTGCGCCCGTCCAAGCTGCTCCCCGGTGTCGCCACCCCGCTGGCCGGCCAGCCGGAGATCGACTTCGTCGTCGTCCGCGAGGGCACCGAGGGCCCGTACACGGGCAACGGCGGCACCATCCGCAAGGGCACCCCGCACGAGGTCGCCACCGAGGTGTCCGTCAACACGGCCTACGGCGTCGAGCGCGTCGTCCGCGACGCCTTCGAGCGCGCCCAGGCCCGCCCGCGCAAGAAGCTCACGCTGGTCCACAAGAACAACGTGCTGACCTTCGCCGGGCACCTGTGGACGAACGTCTTCCACCGGGTGGCCGCGGAGTACCCCGAGGTCACCACCGACTACATCCACGTCGACGCGGCGACGATCTACCTCGTCACCGACCCCGGCCGCTTCGACGTCATCGTCACCGACAACCTCTTCGGCGACATCATCACCGACCTCGCCGCGGCCGTCTCCGGCGGCATCGGCGTGGCCGCCTCCGGCAACATCAACCCCAGCCGCGAGTTCCCGTCCATGTTCGAGCCGGTGCACGGCTCGGCCCCGGACATCGCCGGCCAGGGCAAGGCCGACCCCACGGCCACCGTCCTGTCCGTCGCCCTCCTGCTGCGCCACCTCGGCTACGAGTCGGAGGCCGACCGCATCGACACCGCGGTCGCCGCCGACCTCACCGAGCGCGCCGGCCGGCCGGCCCGCTCCACCTCCGAGATCGGCGACGCGCTCGCCGTACGCGTAGCCGGCTGACCCGCCGCGCTACACCCAAGCCGCCGGGTCGCCACCGCACCCGGCGGCTTCTGACGTGTCCCGCCGGGTGTCACCATCGACCCCGGGACCGCTTCACCCCCGTTCCCTTCTGCCGCGGGCCCCGCGCGATAATCGAACACGGAGCCGCGATATGAGGGATTGCTCGGACGTCTGGCAACGACGGCCGAGAGCGCAGGCGTGAGCGCGGCCCGTCACTACAACCGGTGAAGGACAACCACTGATGACGACGCCCACGATCGAGCTCAAGCCGTCCGCCAGCCCACTCGCCGCCGCGGAGCGGGAGGCGATTCTGGCCAACCCCGGCTTCGGCCGCCACTTCACCGACCACATGGTGACGATCAAGTGGACCGAGGGCCGCGGCTGGCACGACGCCCAGCTCGTTCCGTACGGCCCCATCTCCATCGACCCCTCCACGCACGTCCTGCACTACGGCCAGGAGATCTTCGAGGGCCTGAAGGCGTTCCGCCAGCCCGACGGTTCGGTCGCGGTGTTCCGCCCGGAGGCCAGTGCCCGCCGGTTCCGCAACTCCGCCCGCCGCATGGCCATGGCGGAGCTGCCCGAGGAGCTGTTCATCGGCGCGCTGGACGCGCTGCTCACGCAGGACGCGGACTGGGTCCCCCCGCACGGTGGCGAGGCGTCCCTGTACCTGCGGCCGTTCATGTTCGCCACGGAGGCCGCGCTCGGTGTCCACCCGGCCAACGAGTACCTCTTCATGCTGATCGCCTCCCCGTCCGGCGCCTACTTCGCCGGTGGCGTGAAGCCGGTCACCATCTGGGTCGCCGAGGACCACGTCCGCGCGGTCCCGGGCGGCACGGGCGACGCCAAGACCGGCGGCAACTACGCGGCGTCCCTGCTGCCGCAGGCCGAGGCCGCCGCGCACGGCTGCGACCAGGTCGTCTACCTCGACGCGGTCACCCGCACCAAGGTCGAGGAGTCCGGCAGCATGAACGTCGCGTTCGTCTACGGCGACCGGATCGTCACCCCCTCGCTCACCGGCTCCATCCTGGAGGGCATCACCCGCGACTCCCTCCTCCAGGTCGCCCGCGACCTCGGCTACCGGGCCGAGGAGGGCACGATCACCCTCCAGCGGTGGCGCGAGGACGCGGCCTCCGGCGCGCTGACCGAGGTCTTCGCCTGCGGCACCGCCGCGGTGGTCACGCCCATCGGCCACGTCAAGACCAAGACGGACGCGTGGTCCCACGGCGACGGTACGCCCGGGCCGGTCACCATGCGGCTGCGGGAAGCTCTGCTGGGCATCCAGCGCGGCCTGACGGAGGACAAGCACGGATGGCGTCACCAGGTCGGTTAACCGAGCGGCTCGCACGGCCGCACAGGGGCGTGGGGCGGCTGCCGGTCGTCGGGAACGATCGCGCGGCTCCCCGCGCCCCTTCGCCGTGCCCGCGGACGTGTGACCTCGTTAGAACGTCGCTCGATGTGACATGAGACGGTTCGCCAGTCAATCCCTGCCGCCCATGGATTCTCTGATTAGAGTGATGCTCTAATGTCTGCAAGACGTGGAGGACAAGGAGGTGCCGCGTCGTGAGACTGACCCCCACGGAACGTGACCGGCTGCTGCTCTTCGGCGCAGCGGAGCTGGCCCGGGCCCGCCGGGCGCGCGGCCTGAGGCTGAACGTGCCGGAGGCCACCGCGCTGATCGCGGACACCGTCTGCGAGGCCGCCCGCGACGGCAGACGGCTCGCCGAGGCCATCGAGGCCGCCCGCTCGGTGCTCGGCCCCGAGGACGTGCTGCCGGGCGTCGCCGACGTCGTCACCGAGGTGATGGTCGAGGCCGTCTTCGACGACGGCTCCCGGCTCGCGGTCGTCTCCGACCCCATCGGCGCGGGCCTGGGCGAGGACGCCCCCGGCGCGCTGCTGCCCGGCCCCGAGCACGCCGACCCCGAGCCCGCGGTCCGACTGCGCGTCACCAACACCGCCGGCGTGCCCGTCTCCGTCACCTCCCACTTCCACTTCTTCGAGGCCAACCCGCGCCTCGACTTCGACCGCCGCGCCGCCTACGGCATGCGGCTCGCCGTACCCGCCGGCTCCTCGGTCCGCTTCGGGCCCGGCGAGAGCGAGGAGGTCGCGCTCGTGCCGATCGGCGGCGAACGGACCGCCATCGGCTTCGCCGGCCTGGTCGACGGGCCGCTGGACGCGCCCGGCGCGCGGGAAGAGGCCCTGCGCAGGGCCGCCGCCTGCGGCTACCTGGGAGTGACCCCGGAAGGAGACGAGGCGCGATGAGCCGCTCGAAGGGACGAGAGGTGAGCCGGTCGATCCACATCGACCCGCACGCCTACGCGGCCACCCACGGCCCGCGCGCCGGCGACCGGGTCCGCCTCGGCGACTCCGGGCTGACGATCCGCGTCGAGTCCGATTCCCAGCGGTACGGCGACGAGTTCCTGGCCGGCTTCGGCAAGACCGCCCGCGACGGACTGCACCTGAAGGCCGCCGCCGTCCGCGACACCTGCGACGTCGTGATCAGCAACGTCGTGGTCATCGACGCGGTGCAGGGCATCCGCAAGGTGTCCATCGGCATCCGCGAGGGACGCATCGCGGCCATCGGGCGGGCCGGCAACCCGGACACCCTGGACGGCGTGGACGTCGTCGTCGGCACCGGCACCTCCATCGTGTCCGGCGAGGGCCTGATCGCCACCGCGGGCGCCGTCGACACTCATGTGCACCTGCTGTCGCCGCGCATCATGGAGGCCTCCCTCGCCTCCGGGGTGACCACCATCATCGGGCAGGAGTTCGGCCCGGTGTGGGGCGTCGGCGTCAACTCGCCCTGGGCGCTGCGCCACGCCTTCAACGCCTTCGACGCCTGGCCGGTCAACATCGGCTTCCTGGGCCGGGGTTCGTCCTCCCACCCGGCACCGCTGATCGAGGCCCTGGCCGAGGGCGGGGCGAGCGGCTTCAAGGTGCACGAGGACATGGGCGCCCACACCCGCGCGCTGGACACCGCGCTCCGGGTCGCCGAGGAGCACGACGTCCAGGTCGCCCTGCACAGCGACGGCCTGAACGAGTGCCTGTCGGTCGAGGACACCCTGAAGGTGCTGGAGGGCCGCACGATCCACGCCTTCCACATCGAGGGCTGCGGCGGCGGACACGTGCCCAACGTGCTGAAGATGGCCGGTGTCCCGAACGTCATCGGCTCCTCCACCAACCCCACCCTGCCCTTCGGCCGGGACGCGGTGGCCGAGCACTACGGCATGATCGTCTCCGTCCACGACCTCAAGCCCGACCTGCCCGGCGACGCCGCCATGGCCCGCGACCGCATCCGGGCCGGCACCATGGGCGCCGAGGACGTGCTGCACGACCTGGGCGCGATCGGCATCACCTCCTCCGACGCCCAGGGCATGGGCCGGGCCGGGGAGACCGTCCGCCGCACCTTCGCCATGGCCGGCAAGATGAAGGCCGAGCTGGGCCCGCTGGAGGGCGACGGCGAGGGCGACGACAACGCCCGCGTGCTGCGCTACATCGCCAAGCTCACGATCAACCCGGCCATCGCGCACGGACTCTCGCACGAGGTCGGCTCGATCGAGGTCGGCAAGCTCGCCGACCTCGTGCTGTGGCGCCCGGAGTACTTCGGCGCCAAGCCGCAGCTCGTGCTGAAGGCCGGCTTCCCGGCGTACGGCGTGGTCGGCGACCCCAACGCGGCCACCGACACCTGCGAACCCCTCGTCCTCGGACCGCAGTTCGGGGCGTACGGCGCCACGGCCGCGGACCTCTCCGTGGCGTTCGTCGCGCGGGCCGCCGTCGATCAGGGGAACGACGCGCTGCCCACCCGCCGGCGCCGGGTCGCCGTGCGCGGCACCCGTGGCATCGGCCCCGCCGACCTGCGCCTGAACGCCCGGATCGGCGCGGTGGACGTGGACCGGCGCACCGGCCTGGTCACCCTCGACGGCGACCCGCTGCGCTCGGCACCGGCCGACTCCGTCTCCCTGAACCGCCTCTACTTCCTCTAAGGACTCCGCGCATGACCACCCCCGCCGCCGACGGCTTCCGCATGCCCGCCGAGTGGGCCCCGCACGAGCGCACCTGGATGGCGTGGCCGGGCCCCAACCCCACCTTCGACGACCCGGCCGACCTGGCCGCCGCCCGCACCGCCTGGGCGTCCGTCGCCCGCGCGGTCCGCCGCTTCGAACCGGTGACGGTCGTCTGCGGTCCCGGCCAGTCCGCCGAGGCCCGGACCCTGCTCGGCCCCGGGATCGACACCGTCGAACGGGAGCTGGACGACGCCTGGATGCGGGACATCGGCCCCACCTTCCTCACCGACGGCAAGGGCCGGCTGGCCGCCGTCGACTGGACCTTCAACGGCTGGGGCGCCCAGCACTGGGCCCGCTGGGAGCACGACTCCAAGGTCGGCGCGTACGTCGCCGGCCTCGCGGACGCGAAGACGTACGCCTCGAAGCTGGTCAACGAGGGCGGCGCCATCCACGTCGACGGCGAGGGCACCGTCCTGCTCACCGAGACCGTGCAGCTCGGCCCCGAGCGCAACCCGCACTGGTCCAGGGCGGAGGTCGAGGCGGAGATCCACGCCCACCTCGGCACGAGCAAGGCGATCTGGCTGCCGCGCGGCCTGACCGGCGACTACCCCCCGCACGGCTTCGGCACCCTCGGCCACGTCGACATCGTCGCCGCCTTCGCCCGCCCCGGCGTCGTCGTCGCCCACCACCAGCCCGATCCCGCCCACCCCGACCACGAGGTCACCAGGGAGGTCATCGGCCTGCTGAGGTCGGCGACCGACGCCCGGGGCCGCGCCCTGGAGGTGGTCGAGGTGCCCGCGCCGACCGTCCTGGAGGCCGACGGCCACTGGGCCGACTACTCCTACATCAACCACTACATCTGCAACGGCGGCCTGGTCCTGTGCGGCTTCGACGACCCGCGCGACGAGATCGCCGCCGGGATCTTCCGCCGCCTGTTCCCGGAGCGGACGGTGACCCTGGTGGACGCCCGTACGATCTTCTCCGGTGGCGGTGGCATCCACTGCATCACCCAGCAGCAGCCGCAGGTCTGACACACACGGGAGCAGCAGATGGCCGGTGCGGGCCGGGCGCGCAGGAACGCGCCGCCGCGCGAGGAGGTCCTCGCCACCGCCATGGGCATGATCGCCGAGCGCGGTCTGGAGAAACTCACCATGGCGGGGCTCGGCCGCGAGGTCGGCATGAGCAGCGGCCACCTGCTGTACTACTTCCACTCCAAGGACGAGCTGCTGCTCCAGACCCTGGAGTGGAGCGAGGGCCGGCTCGGCGCTCGGCGGGCCCGGCTGCTCGGCGGTCCCGGGACCGCCCGGCAGCGGCTGGAGGCGTACGTCGACCTGTACGTCCCCGAAGGCCACCGGGACCCGCACTGGACGCTGTGGCTGGAGGTCTGGAACCGCTCGCAGAACGCCGACGGGGCCGCGCGCGAGCGGCAGGCCGCGATCGAGGGCGCCTGGCACCGCGACCTGGTCGCGCTGATCGCCGAGGGGGTGTCGCGGGGGGAGTTCCGGGCGGTGGACGCGGACCGCTTCGCCACGCGGACGCGTGCGCTGCTCGACGGGTTCTCGATCCACGTGGCCATCGGGTTGCGCGGTACCGATCGCGAGCGAGTGCTTCTGCACGTACGGGAGTTCTTCGAGGACGCGTTGGCCGTCGTCTAGCCGCGGCGCCGTCGTGGCCGCTCGCGCTCACGCGGCGGAGCCGCATATCGATACGGCCCCGCGCCCTTCCGGGGCGCCGCACAGGAATCGTTCACTGCCGCCCCGGGCATGTACCGGCCCATGGGACGTCAACACTGGAAGAAGATCTGGGTCGGCTCGGCGGGGAACATGGTCGAGTGGTTCGACTGGTTCGTGTACGCGAGCTTCGCCACCTATTTCGCCGGCGCGTTCTTCCCGAGCGGCAACCCCACCGCACAGCTGATGAACACCGCCGGCATCTTCGCCGTCGGCTTCTTCATGCGCCCGGTGGGCGGCTGGCTGCTGGGCAGGGTCGGCGACCGCAAGGGCCGCAAGGCGGCGCTCACCCTGACCGTCACCCTCATGTCGGCCTCGGCGGTCCTCATCGCCGTGGCCCCCACCTACGGCGTCGCCGGCTACGGCGGCGCGCTCGTCCTGCTCGTCGCCCGGCTGCTCCAGGGCCTGTCCGTGGGCGGCGAGTACGCGGCCAGCGCCACCTACCTCACCGAGGCGTCGGACCCCGCCCGGCGCGGCTTCGCCTCCAGCTTCCAGTACGTCTCCATGACCGCCGGCCAGATCGCGGGCCTCGGCCTCCAGATCATCCTGCAGCGGACCATGTCCGACGACGCCCTGCACAGCTACGGCTGGCGCATCCCGTTCATCGTGGGCGCGCTCGGCGCGGCCGTCATCTTCTACCTGCGCCGCAGCATGCTGGAGACCGAGGTGTACGCGGAGGACACCTCGCACAGCGCCGAGCGCGGCACCCTGCGCGCCCTGTGGCAGCACAAGCGGGAGGCGTTCCTGGTCATCGCCCTCACGATGGGCGGCACGGTGGCGTACTACACGTACACCACCTACCTGACCAAGTACCTGTCCAACTCGGCGGGCCTGTCGAAGCAGACGGCGACCCTGGTGTCCTTCACCGCGCTGATCGTCTTCGCCTGCCTCCAGCCGCTCGCCGGCGCCCTGTCCGACCGCATCGGCCGCCGCCCGCTGCTGATCACCTTCGCCGTCGGCTCCACCTTCCTCACCGTGCCGGTCATGACGCTGCTCAGGCACGCGGACGGCTACTGGCCCGCCCTCGGACTCGCCCTGCTCGCGCTGGTCGTGGTCACCGGCTACACCTCGATCAACGCCTGTGTGAAGGCCGAGCTGTTCCCGACCGGCATCCGCGCGCTCGGCGTGGCCCTGCCGTACGCCATCGCCAACGCCCTGTTCGGGGGCACCGCCGAGTACGTCGCCCTGTGGTTCAAGAAGGGCGGCATGGAGTCCGGCTTCTACTGGTACGTGGCCGCCTGCGCCGCCGTCTCCCTCGTGGTGTACGTCACCATGCGCGAGACGAAGGACCTGGACCTGGCCCGGGTGAAGGCCGGCGAGGGGACCGGGGCGGGCGACGGGGAGTCCAGCCTGACGACCGCATCCTGAGACGGGCGGTGAGCCGGGGGCGGGGCTGTGCCAGACTGCCCCCGTGCTCTCGTTCGCCATGATTATTGGCAGCAGGCGCGCCGGTCCGCAGTGACCACCTCGTACGACCAGGTGCGGGTGGCCACCGTCGTCCTCGACCCGCGCGCAGACCTCTCGCACCCGCGAGGGGTTTTTTCGTTTTCCGGCCCACCTTCAGCCGGGAACGGAGCGCGCGGGAGGATTGGGGGGATGGTGGAGCCGGTCATTCCGGTAAGACCGAAGATCCATAACAGGAGCCTTGAGACCATGACCGAGACGGCAACCAGCGAGCTCGACGACTCGTTCCACGTCTTCGACACCACGCTGCGCGACGGGGCGCAGCGCGAGGGCATCAACCTCACCGTCGTGGACAAGCTGGCCATCGCCCGGCACCTGGACGACTTCGGCGTCGGCTTCATCGAGGGCGGCTGGCCCGGTGCGAACCCCCGGGACACCGAGTTCTTCGCCCGTGCCCGCCAGGAGATCGACTTCCGCCACGCCCAGCTGGTCGCCTTCGGCGCCACCCGCCGCGCCGGCACCACGGCCGCCGAGGACCCGCAGGTGAACGCGCTGCTGGAGTCCGGCGCCCCGGTGATCACGCTGGTCGCCAAGTCGCACGACCGGCACGTGGAGCTGGCGCTGCGCACCACCCTGGACGAGAACCTGGAGATGGTCCGCGACACCGTGTCGTACCTGGTGGGCCGGGGCCGCCGGGTCTTCGTGGACTGCGAGCACTTCTTCGACGGCTACCGCGCCAACCCCGACTACGCGAAGGCCGTCGTCCGCACCGCCGCCGAGGCCGGCGCCGACGTCGTCGTGCTGTGCGACACCAACGGCGGCATGCTGCCCGCCCAGGTGCACGCGGTCGTCTCCACCGTCCTCGCCGACACCGGCGCCCGGCTCGGCATCCACGCCCAGGACGACACCGGCTGCGCGGTCGCCAACACCCTGGCCGCCGTGGACGGGGGCGCCACCCACGTGCAGTGCACGGCCAACGGCTACGGCGAACGCGTCGGCAACGCCAACCTGTTCCCGGTGGTCGCCGCCCTGGAGCTGAAGTACGGCAGGAAGGTGCTGCCCGAGGGCAGGCTGCGCGAGACCACCCGGATCTCCCACGCCATCGCCGAGGTCGTCAACCTCACCCCGTCCACGCATCAGCCGTACGTGGGCGTGTCGGCGTTCGCGCACAAGGCCGGGCTGCACGCCTCCGCCATCAAGGTCGACCCCGACCTGTACCAGCACATCGACCCCGAGCTGGTCGGCAACACCATGCGCATGCTGGTCTCCGACATGGCGGGCCGCGCCTCCATCGAGCTGAAGGGCAAGGAACTCGGCATCGACCTCGGCGGCGACCGGGAGCTGGTCGGCCGCGTCGTCGAGCGCGTGAAGGAACGCGAACTCAAGGGCTACACCTACGAGGCCGCCGACGCCTCCTTCGAACTGCTGCTGCGCGCCGAGGTGGAGGGCCGGCCGCTGAAGTACTTCGACGTGGAGTCCTGGCGGGCCATCGTGGAGGACCGCCCCGACGGCACCCACGCCAACGAGGCCACGGTCAAGCTGTGGGCCAAGAGCGAGCGGATCGTCGCCACCGCCGAGGGCAACGGCCCGGTCAACGCCCTGGACCGGGCCCTCAGGGTGGCGCTGGAGCGGATCTACCCGCAGCTCGCCAAGCTGGAGCTGGTCGACTACAAGGTCCGCATCCTGGAGGGCAAGCACGGCACCTCCTCCACCACCCGCGTACTGATCTCCACCTCCGACGGCTCCGGCGAGTGGGCCACGGTCGGCGTGGCGGAGAACGTCATCGCCGCGTCCTGGCAGGCCCTGGAGGACGCCTACACCTACGGCCTCCTGCGCGCGGGCGTGGAACCGGCCCAGTAGTCCCGCCGGTCGCTCACGGCGCCCGCCAGATGTTGTCGAACGCCACCGTCTCGATGCGGCGGCGTTCGCGCACCGCCCCCAGTTCGGTGACCGCGTCGCCGACCGCGATCAGCACGGTGACGACCGCCTCGTCCTCGGGCCCGTCCCCGGCGGGGCGGTCGGCGCCGATGCCGAGGGGGGCCGCGAGCCCGGTGAGCACCGGGTCGCGGGACTCCCAGCGGTCGGTGGCGTGGCGCCGGACGGCGGTGTCGGCCGGGGACGCGGCCCTGCCGCTCCGCCGGGGCAGCCAGTGGTGGCGCCGCTCCCCGGCGAGCTGCCCCGCCGCCTCCAGGACGTCGTAGTAGGCCACGGCCAGCCCCTCGCCGCGCCGCCACAGCCAGTCCGCGACCGTCTCGTACGGCTCCTCGCGCCGGAGCCGGGCCCCCGCCTCGTCCAGCATCCGGTCACCCGTGGTCAGCACCGGCCCCGGGACGACGCGCTCGCCCTCCAGGGTGAGCGCCCGCGCGCCGAGCAGGTCGATCAGCTCGGCCCCGGCGAGCGCCAGTGACAGGTCGCCCTGTTCGACGGGGTGCTCCCCGGGGACGTCCAGGCTGACGAGGAAAAGATCCTGCGGTGTGGTCATGTGCTCCACCATGGTCCGCTCCTGCCCGATCCGCAGCACGGCACACCGGCACCGCTCAGCACGAGTCCGCCGCGAGCCGCTCGAACGCGCGCCCGCTCAGCACCCGTCCGTCCGCCCACACCTGCCCCGGCCTCAGCCGGGCGAGCTGTTCGGTGGTGAACTCGGCCGTGCCGTTGTGGGAGTCGCCGCCGCCGTACTGCCCGAACCCGAGGACGTAGTGGTGCCGGGGCAGCAGCCGCCGCGGACCGCGGTGCCGGGCGGCCCAGCCGGCGGGCGGGGCGAAGAGGGGGAAGTCGGCGGGGCCGCGCAGCCCCTCCTTCCCGGCGTCCCAGCCGGTGGTGACGGGCCCGTCGGCGCCGCCGTGCGGCCGCCCGTCCAGGTACGGGTCCTGGTAGCCGTCGTCGCCGCACGGACGGAACACCGCGTACGGCGTCCCGTCCGGTGCGGCCCGCACCCCCGCGAGCGGCAGGTCGACGGCCCCGCAGCCGCTCAGCAGCAGCGCCCCGCCGACGACCCCCGCCGCCACGGCCCCCGTGTGTCGCAATGTCCCGCCTAACGCAGTGCCCACTTCTGGTTGGCGGCCCCGGTGCACGACCAGATCTGGGCCCGGGCCCCGTTCGCCGACGAGTTGTCGGTGACGTCGAGGCACTTGCCGGCCGCCGTGTTCACCACATCACCCGTGGCCGCGTCGAACGACCACCATTGGGCACCGGTTCCGTTGCAGTCGTACAACTGGACCTTGGCGCCGTCCGCCGTCGAACCCGAGGCCACGTCCAGGCACTTGCCGAGCGCCCGGACCGACCCGTCTGTCCGGACGGTCCACTGCTGGGCGGAGCTGCCGTTGCAGTCGTAGAGCTGCACCGCCGTGCCGTTGGCGCCCGAACCGCCCGCCACGTCCAGGCACTTGCCGGCCAGGCCCACGAAGGCCCCCGTCCGGTCGCCGCCCCCGGACTGGGCGCCGGACCAGGTGAAGGTCGCCGAGGTCTTCCCGGGCAGCGTGTACGTGGCGTGCTGCGAGCCCCAGTTGACGGTGAGCGTCTTGGCCGCCGAGGAGTCGTTGTACGCGATCAGCGCCTTGCTCCCGTCCGGGTTGCGCCAGGCCACGTTCGGCACGGCGGCGGACGCGGTGGAGGCGATGCGCTGGGCGCCGGGGCGGACGAACTTGGTCAGGTGGCCCATGTCGTAGTACTCGACGGTGTAGTCCACGGTGCCGCTCGCGCCGTCGCCGTTGTGCACGGTGACCAGCCCGGTGCAGGTGCCGCAGCCGCCGTTGTGCGGGCCCATGTTCTGGTCCACGGCCAGCGACCACTTGGTCACCGACTTCGCCCAGTTGCGCGTGTAGTCGATGATGTTCGCCATGTCCTCGCGCTGCTGGTTCGCGATCCAGGTGCCGCCGGAGTGCTCGGTGCCGAAGGCGTCCAGCGCCGGGTACCGGTTGTGCACGGCCGTCTGCTGGGCGATGTCACCGCCGTAGCCGTGCCAGGCGATCCCGCCGAAGTTGGGGTGGTCGCGGACGGCCGGGTCGTCCACGGTCTGGGCGGCGTAGGAGTCGTAGACGTCCCAGTTCCAGTCGTGCGCCAGCACCTTCGTGCCGAGCCCCGCCGCCTGGAGCCTGGGCAGCAGTTCGTTCTTCGTGAAGTAGGCGAGGCCGCTCGCGTTCCAGCTCATCGACGGGTAGCCGGAACAGCAGGTCGGCTCGTTCTGCGCGGTGACGTACCGCACGTCTATGCCCTGCGCCTGGTACGCCTGGAGGTACTTCACGAAGTACGCGGCGTACGCGCCGTAGTCCTCGGCCTTCAGCCAGCCGCCGTTGAGCGAGCCGCTGTCCTTCATCCACGCCGGTGCCGTCCACGGCGAGGCCATCACGGTCAGGGACGGGTTCAGCCGGAGCGCCTGCTGCGTCAGCGGGACCACGTCCGCCAGGTCGTGCGCTATGGAGAACCTCGCCAGCGACGGGTCGCTCTGCCCGGCGGGCACGTCGTCGTAGGTGTAGCCGTAGCGGGCCAGGTCCGAGGCGCCCATCGGGTTGCGCAGGAAGGACAGGCCGATGCCGTCGGTCGGCGAGAACAGCTTGCGCATGGCCGCGTCCCGGGCCGTCTGCGACAGCGCCCCGCTGCCGTTCATCAGCCAGGCGGCGGTGTCGGTGAAGGACGCGCCGCCGCCGGTGAAGGTCTGGTAGCGCGTGTTCTCGTCCACGGTGATGTTCTCGCCGCTCCCGCCCGTGCCGGACTGGAAGGCGAACGGGGTCTGCGGCGCCAGGCCGCGTACGACGTGCCGGCCGGCGGAGTCGTCGGTGGTGGTGAGCCAGGCGGTGACCTGCTCGCCGGCCGCGTGTGCGGGGACCGCGGCCATGCCGCACCCGGCGGCGGAGAGCAGTCCGGCCAGCAGCAGCCGGACCGCGCGGGGGGTTCTCCTCATGGTGCGTCGCCCTTCCTTCAGGGTTCGACGGATGACGGGTCGTCTTGACGGGGATGTGAGCCCCTAGTTAACTCACGGCGTGAGCTAAGCCCTGAGTGAACCAAGAGAGTCCACGAGTGCACCGTGAGAGTCAAGGGAAGGTCCATGCGTAGAACCGCCCTGCTCGCCTCCGCCACGCTCCTGGCCGGTCTGCTGCCCTGGGCGGCCACCGCCCGGGCCGCCGACGGGCCGGCCCCCACCGCCGTCGACCGCTTCGAGGGCGAGGTGCCCTTCGCCGCCCAGCCCGCCGAGGGCCTCTTCACCTGGGGCGGCGACAGCGACGACCCGCCCGCCCTGCGCCTGGCCGACCGCGCCGACGCCCCCGAGGGCGCCAAGGTCCTGACCGGCACCTACGACATCAGCGGCTACGGCGGCTTCACCCACGACTACGCCGCCACCGCCCCACCCCACGACTGGTCCGCCCACCGGGGCGTCCGCCTGTGGTGGGAGGGCCGGAACAACGGCCGGAAGATCACCCTGGAGATCAAGGACGGCGGCGCCCACGGCGAGGCCTCCGAACTCTGGACGGCCTCCTTCACCGACGACTTCACCGGCTGGAAGCAGGTCGAACTCCCCTTCACCGACTTCGTCTACCGCACCGACTACCAGCCCGTCGGCGGCATCGACCACGTCCTCGGCCTCAAGGAGATGTGGGGCTACTCCCTCACCCTCCCGCCCGGCGCCAAGGGCGACTTCGCCCTGGACGGCGTGGAGCTGTACGGCACGGCGGACCCGGCGCTGCGGGCCACCGTCACCACCGACGCGCCCGTCCACCCCGTCAAGGAGGGCGGCACGGCGAAGGTGAAGGTCACCGTCGCCACCACCGGCGAGGCCCCCCTCGCCGACCCCGTGACCGTCGCCTACACCACGGCCGGCGGCACCGCGACCCCCGGCGCCGACTACACCCCCGTCTCCGGCACCCTCACCTTCCCCGCCGGCACCGCCTCCGGCGCCACCCGGACCATCGAGGTGCCCACCCGCCGCGACCGCGCGGCCGAACCCGCCGAGACCATCCCGCTGGAACTCACGGTCGCCGGCGCCAAGGCCCCCGCCGAGACCCCGCAGGTCGTGGTCGACGCGCACGGGCTGCCGTACCTGAACGCCAGGCTCCCGGTCCGCGAGCGGGTCGCCGACCTGCTCGGCCGGATGTCCCTGGCGGAGAAGGCCGGCCAGATGACCCAGGCCGAGCGCGGCGGCGTGGGCCAGGGCGCCGACATCACCGCCTACGCCCTCGGCTCGCTGCTGTCCGGCGGCGGCTCCACGCCCACGCCCAACACCCCCGCGGCATGGGCGAAGATGATCGACGGCTTCCAGCTGCGGACCCGGGCCACCCGCCTCCAGATCCCGCTGGTCTACGGCGTCGACGCGGTCCACGGCCACAACAACCTCGTCGGCGCGACGATCCTGCCGCACAACATCGGTATCGGCGCCTCCCGCGATCCGCGGCTCGCCGAGCAGACCGGCGCGGTGACCGCCGCCGAGGTCCGCGCCACCGGCGTCCCCTGGGACTTCGCGCCCTGCCTGTGCGTGAGCCGCGACGAACGCTGGGGCCGCGCCTACGAGTCCTACGGCGAGGACCCGGCCCTGGTCGAGTCCATGGAGACGGTGATCCAGGGCCTCCAGGGCCGCGCCGACGGCCGGGACCTCGGGCGCGCCGACAAGGTGCTGGCCTCGGCCAAGCACTTCGCCGCCGACGGCGGCACCGCCTACGGCTCCTCCGCCACCGGCTCGTACACCATCGACCAGGGCGTCACCACGGTCACCCGCCGGCAGCTGGAGGACATCCACCTGGCGCCGTACCAGGAGGCCGTCGACCGGGGCGTCGGCACGGTCATGCCGTCGTACTCCTCGCTGGACATCACCGGCGACGGCAAGGGCGCGGTCAAGATGCACGCCCGCGGCGACATGATCAACGGAGTGCTCAAGGACCGGATGGGCTTCGACGGCTTCGTGATCAGCGACTACAACGCCCTCGACCAGCTCCCCGGCGACCAGCCCACCCGGGTGCGCACGGCGGTGAACGCGGGCGTCGACATGATGATGGTGCCGTACTCCTACAAGGAGTTCAGCACCACGCTCGTCGACGAGGCCACGGCGGGCCGGGTCACCGGCAAGCGGATCGACGACGCCGTCTCCCGCATCCTCACCGAGAAGTTCAGGCTCGGCCTGTTCGAGCACCCCTACGCCGACACTTCCGGGGCCGCCGCCATCGGCTCCGCGGAACACCGGGAGGTCGCCCGCCGGGCCGCCGCCGAGTCGCAGGTGCTGCTGAAGAACACGGGCGGGCTGCTGCCGCTGAAGAAGAACCAGAAGGTGTACGTCGCCGGGTCCAACGCCGACGACATCGGCAACCAGACCGGCGGCTGGACCGTCACCTGGCAGGGCGCTTCCGGGGACATCGTGCCCGGCACGACCGTCCTGGAGGGCCTGCGCGGGGCGGGCGGCCGGGTCACCTACTCCAAGGACGCGTCCGCACCCCTGGCCGGCCACGACGTGGGCGTGGTCGTCGTCGGCGAGACCCCGTACGCCGAGGGCGTCGGCGACGTCGGCAACAACGGCCACGACCTCGCCCTGTCGGCCGCCGACCGGGCCGCCGTGGACAAGGTCTGCGCGGCCATGAAGTGCGCGGTGCTGATCGTCTCCGGCCGCCCCCAGCTCATCGGGGACCGGCTCGGCGAGATCGACGCCCTGGTGGCCTCCTGGCTGCCCGGCACCGAGGGCGACGGCGTCGCCGACGTGCTCTACGGCAAGCGCCCCTTCACCGGACAGCTCCCGGTCAGCTGGCCGAAGTCCGAGGCCCAGCTCCCGATCAACGTGGGCGACACGGCGTACGACCCGCAGTTCCCCTACGGCTGGGGCCTGACCACCCTCGCCGAGGCCCCGCAGGGCGGCGCGTCCACCCTGCGCGCCCTCGCGACCAGGGCCGCGGCGGCGGAGCGGCACGGGGACGACAGGGCCGGACGCGCGCTGGTGACCCGGGCCCGCCTCCTGGTCCAGCAGAAGGCGGCCGGCCACCTCACCCAGGCGGTCTCCAAGCCCTTCGCCGACGCGGACCACCTGCTGCTGACCGGCCGGTACGGAAAGGCGGTGGAGAAGCTCGCGGAGGCATACCGGGCCGCCTGAGCCCGGATGCCCTGATTGGGGAGGCTTCGGGTAGTTTCGAGGTATGAAGGCCGTGCCGCGGAACCGAAGCCTCCCCGCACTGCTGCTGGCCGTGCTGGTCCTGGTGCTGACGACCACGTTCGCACCCGGGGCCAGGGCGGACACCAGCGTCTCCGAGATCGCCCGGGCCCTGCGCGCGAGTCCGGTCTACGTCGACCCGGCCGCCCGGGACCAGCTCTCCGCCCAGACCGCCGAAGCTCTCGCCGCCCGGATCAAACGCGCGGACAGGCCCCTGTTCATCGCGGTCCTCCCGGCCGGCTACCCCACCGCGGGCCTCTTCACCGACCTGCGCGCGGCGACCGGGATCACCGGCCTGTACGGCGTCCGCCTCGGCGACCGCTTCGACGCCCGCGCCGACTCCTCCGTCATGTCGCCCACGGCCCGGCAGAACCTCGTCCGCAGCGTCCAGGGCGAGGACACCAGGACCCAGCTGGCCGACTTCACCGACCGCGCCCTGATCAACATGGGCGGCCACGCCCCCCAAAGCTGGGGCGGCACGACCGACGGCCGGGTGTCCGGCACGGCCCTGATCGCGACGGCCGCCGTCCTGGTGGCCGCCGGCGCGGGCGCGTACACACTCGTCCGGCGCAACCGCCGGCGCCGCGAGGACGAGCAGCGGGCCGCCCTGGACCGGCTGCGGGTGGTCGTGGACGAGGACATCACCGCGTTCGGCGAGGAACTGGACCGCCTGGACTTCCAGCCTGGCGCACCCGGCGCCGACGACGCCATGCGCGCGGACTACGAGCACGCGCTCGACGCCTACGACACCGCGAAACAGCGCATGGCCATGGCGGAGCGCCCGGAGGACGTCCGCGGGGTCACCGAGGCGCTGGAGGACGGCCGCTTCTCCCTGGCCACCCTCGCCGCCCGCCGCGAGGGCCGCCCGCTCCCGCAGCGCCGCCCGCCGTGCTTCTTCGACCCCCGCCACGGCCCGTCCACCACCGACGCCACCTGGACCCCGCCCGGCGGGGCCCCGCGCAGCGTCCCGGTCTGCGCGGCCGACGCCACCCGTCTGGCCGACGGCCGCGACCCGGTGATCCGCGAGGTCGACACCGACTACGGCCGCCGCCCCTACTGGGACGCGGGCCCCGCCTACGGCCCCTGGGCGGGCGGCTACTTCGGCGGCGGCCTGCTGCCGGGCCTGCTCGTCGGCACCATGCTGGGCGGCCTGATGGCCACACCCTCCTACGCCGCCGGGTACGGCGCCGGGTACGGCGACTTCGGTGACCAGGCGGGCTACGGCGGCGGCTACGAGGGCGGGGACGTCTCCGGCACCGACTTCGACCCCGGCGACTTCGGCGGCGGCTTCGGCGACGGGGGCGGCTTCGACGGGGGCGGTGGCGACTTCGGCGGAGGCGGGGACTTCGGCGGGGGCAGCTTCTGAGGCTAGACGCCCTTGAGGAAGTCGCTCCAGGTGCCGGGGGAGAGGGTGAGCGTGGGACCGGAGGGCATCTTGGAGTCGCGGATGTGGATGGCGGCGGGGTGGGAGGCCACCTCCAGGCAGTTACCGCCTTCGCTGCTGCTGTAGCTGGACTTGCGCCAGGTGTAGGCGAGTTCGACGCAGTCGCCGCCCTCACTGCTGCTGTAGCTGGACTTGAACCATGCCAGTGCTGCGGTGCTCATGACTCTCCTAGCAGTTCCTTCAGGAAGTCCTCGCTCTCGTCGCAGGAGAGCGCCTGAGATCGCAGCATCGCATACTTGTGGTGGTAGTAGCTGACCTCTTCCGGGTCGTCGACGATGAAACTCGCGCGCTGGACTTCCAGGTAGACGAGCCGTTCGTGTTCGGGTGTCTCAAGCAGCACCATGGGTCCGCCCAGTGCGGCGTGTGGGGTCTCATCCATGGGCATGATCTGAACGCCCATGTGGACCGGCCGGGTGAGTTCCAGGATCTGCCGGATCTGCTCGCGTAGAACCTCTGGGCCGCCCAGCGGTCGTCGCAAGATGCTCTCTTCCAAGATGAAATGGCCCACTGGGGGCCGCTCCCGCTGCCAGATCAGCTGGCGATCCATCCGGGCCTGAACCCACTGTTCGGCCGTTTCGCTTCCGAGCGCTGGGTATCGGTAGTCGAAGACGGCGCGGCAGTATGCAGGTGTCTGGAGGAGGCCCGGCACCGCCAAACTCTGATACGAGAGGACACTTACCGCCTCCTGCTCGTGATCGACCAGTCCCTGAGCGAACTGAACGATCCGATCCCGAACCGGCAGCCTCTCCACCACGACCGTCAACGCGCCGCCCGTGCTCAGCAGTTCGTCGAACTGCTCGGCACGGTCGGACTGCAGGGCCAACCTCCCTTGCTCGATGGACCTCACCGTGTCGACGGAGAGGTTGGCCAGCTCCGCGAACTGTTCCTGGGTGAAGCGTGCCTTCTTGCGGTAGTGGGCGACGAGCGCGCCGACCGCGTACCACGAACCGACCTTCTTGGGCCTGGGTGCCACGTGCATGGCCGTTCCTTTCCCCCGTATGCACGCCGATCTGTCGTAGTGGACTCGTAGTGATGAGGACTACGACTTCACTCACTGCCCCAGTGTAGTGACGCACAGTGACATTGGCCTCGTGAATGCACAATCCCAACACCCCCACACGCGCCAGGCGTTCTACCGTCGGGACCGCAGGTCGGTACGGCTCGCACGGCAGTTCGCACGGCAGCCCCTGATCGACTGGGCGGCGGCCGAGCGCGGCGACGACATCTTGCTCTGCGTGAGCGAGCTGGCGACCAACGCCCTTCTCCACGGTGTCCCCGCGGGCCGTGGCTTCCTCCTCCGGCTGGCCCGGCACGCGGACGGCGCCCTCCGGGTGGAGGTGCACGACAGCGGTCCGGGCGAGGTCCGCTGCCCGGACCCGGCGCCGGAGGCGAACGCGGAACACGGCCGGGGACTGCTCCTGGTCGCGGCGTTGGCGGACAAGTGGGGTGTGGGGGAGCGGAACCCAGGAAAGATCGTGTGGTGCGAGTTCCTGAGAAAGTGACCGCGGGGGCCCCGGACCCGCCTCACGCCTGCTTGATCGCCGAGATGTCGAGCGTCAGCTTCACCTTGTCGGAGATCAGCACCCCGCCCGTCTCCAGCGCCGCGTTCCACGTCAGGCCCCACTCGGACCGCAGGATCTCCGCCTTGCCGGTGAAGCCCACGCGCTCGTTGCCGAACGGGTCCTTGGCGAAGCCGTTGAACTCCAGGTCGACGGTCAGCGGCCTGGTGACACCGAGCAGGGACAGCTCGCCGGTGACGCGGTAGTCCTCCCCGCCCAGCGCCTCCGCGCCGGTGGACCGGAAGGTCATCATCGGGAACTCGTCCGTCTTGAAGAAGTCCGCCGACTTCAGGTGCGTGTCCCGGTCCGCGTTGCCCGTGTCGATGCTCTCCATCCGGACGTCGAGCGCGGCGGTGGACTTCGCGGGGTCGGCCCCGTCCAGGTGCAGCGTGCCGGTGAAGTCGCCGAATGCGCCCTTCACGTTGGTGACCATGGCGTGCCGGGCGACGAACCCGATCGTGCTGTGGGCCGGGTCGATCTCGTAGTCGCCGGTCAGCGCGGTCAGGTCGGGGCCGGCGGAGGCCGGGGCGGCCGGGGCGGGCTGGGTGGTGGTGTTCTTGCGGCCGAAGATGCCCATGACGTGCTCCTGGTTGAACGTTGAACTAAGTTCCGGCTCCGACCATAACCCGAATCAGTTCAACGTTCAACTAAAGCTCACCGTGTCACCGCACTCGCGCACAGTCACCCGTTCGTGCCTCTGGTGCACCCCCCGCTCCCTCGGGCACCATCTGCCTGCACCACCTGCACAGCCGCCCCGAGGAACCCCGGCCCACCGCAGGAAGGCACCCCATGAAGACCCGCTCGCTGCTGACCGCCCTCGCCCTCGTCGTCGCCCCCGGTGTCGCCGTCGTCGGCACCGCCACCGACGCCTTCGCCGTCACCAAGATCAGCCACGCCACCGCCACCTCGATGTTCCGCCAGGCCGGCATCACCTGGTCGTCCTCCGGCAACTGCTCGGACCGGAACAACTCCACCTGTACGTCCTTCGAGCAGCTCAACCTCGCCACCGCCCAGGGCGCCCAGACCCTCAAGGGGGCCAGCGGCTGCGCGCTCAACATCACCGGCGGCACCGAGACCGGCCACGCCTCCGGCACCTACTCCCACTGGAACGGCTACAAGCTCGACTACGGCAAGAACACGTGCGTGACGTCGTACGTCAAGAACACCTTCACGTACATCGGCCTGCGCGGCGACGGCGCCCCGCAGTACAAGTCCGGCTCCGGGAACATCTACGCCGACGAGGGCAACCACTGGGACGTCCTCTACTACAACTGCGGCGGCTGCTGACCGGCGGGCGAGGGCGGTGACCGGGCCCCTCGGCATGTCCCGACGCGCACTGCTGCTGGCCGCCGCCCTCGCCGCCACCCCCGGGTGGGGCGCACGGGCGGACGGCGCCGACCCCTACGAGACGCTGCGCCTGCGCTGGCTCGGCATCGCGCTCGGCACCGGATACGACCCGGCCGCCGAACCGTACGCCTCCCGCCTCGCCCGACTCGGCGAGCGGGCACGGGAGTTCCAGGCCGCCATGCTCCCCGGCCCCGCCTCCCTGTGGCCCGGTCACCCCTTCGACCCGCCCTCCGGGATCACCTTCAGCTACGGCCGCCTGTGGACCATGACCCAGGCATACGTCCAGGCCGGTACCGGCGTCACCGGCGACCCGGTCCTGCTCACCGACGTGCTGCGCGGCCTCGACCACCTGTCCGCCACCGTCTACCACCCCAACACCGCCCGCTACGGCAACTGGTGGGAGTGGCAGATCGGCAGCCCCCGCCTGCTGATGGACATCACCGCCGCCCTGTACGCACACGCGGGCCCGGACCGGGTCGCGGCGGCCTGCGCGGCCGTCGACCACTTCCTGCCCGAGGCCGTGCTCACCGACTACTCCGGCACCTCCACCGGCGCCAACCGCGTCGACCTGTGCCGTTCGGTCG
The DNA here is from genome assembly GCF_055583025.1 of Streptomyces sp. NPDC104831. NCBI lineage: Bacteria > Bacillati > Actinomycetota > Actinomycetes > Kitasatosporales > Streptomycetaceae > Streptomyces > Streptomyces sp. NPDC104831. Next base: position 4,303 of record NZ_JBVJOT010000026.1, on the reverse strand, counting down.
CCCTGCGCGGCGTCCTCGGCCGCAGCCCGCGGAAGATCGCCCTCGCCCGCGACGCCCTCTCGCCCGTCTTCCCGTACGTCACCCGGGGCGACGGCCTCTACGCCGACGGCTCCTTCGTCCAGCACACCTGGGTCGCCTACTCGGGCACCTACGGCCAGGTCCTGCTGGACGGCCTCGGGCGGCTGTTCGCGCTGCTCGCCGGCTCGCAGTGGGAGATCACCGACCCCGCCCGGCAGAACGTGTTCGACAGCGTCGAGCACGCCTACGCGCCGCTGATCCACGACGGACTGGTCATGGACTGCGTCAACGGCCGCGCCATCAGCCGGGGCCGGCCGCGCTCCGACGACCAGGGCGTGACGCGCGGCGACCACTACCACGGGCAGGCCCTGATCGCCGCCATCGCCCTCCTCGCCGACGGCGCGAGCACGGCGGAGCGCGAGCGGTGGTACGGCCGCGTCAAGGGATGGATCGAACGGGACACCGTGACCCCGGTGCTGACCTCCCCCCAGTTCCCGGTCGCCGACCTCGCGCGGCTGCACGCCGTCGCCGCCTCGCCCGTGCCCGCCGCCCCCGAACCCCTCGGCCACCGCCTCTTTCCCGCCATGGACCGCGCCGTCCACCGCACCCCCCGCTTCACCGCCGCCCTCGCCATGGCCAGCGACCGCATCGCCCACTACGAATGCGGCAACGGCGAGAACCCGCGCGGCTGGCACACCGGCTCCGGCATGCTCGCGTGGTGGCCGCGGGGCAGCGGCGACCAGTACACCGACTGGTACTGGCCCACCGTCGACTGGTACCGGCTGCCCGGCACCACCGTCTCCACCCGGCGGCTCGCCGACCGGGCCGGCGGCGAATGGGGCGCCCCCAAACCGGACGTCCGCTGGGTCGGCGGCACCACCGACGGCACCTGCGCGGCCGTCGGCCAGCACCTCGCGGGCCTCGGCTCCACCCTGCGGGCCCACAAGTCCTGGTTCTTCCTCGACGACGCCGTGGTCTGCCTCGGCGCCGGGATCTCCTGCGCCGACGGCGTCCCGGTCGAGACGGTCGTGGACAACCGCAACCTGGGGGAGAACGGCACCCGGCGCCTCGTGCGCGGCCGGGACTGGGCGCACCTGGAGGGCCACGGCGGCTGGATCCTGCCCCACGGCGGCGAGCTGCGCACCCTGCGCGAGGACCGCACCGGCGCCTGGGCCGACATCAACACCGCCGGCAGCCCCGAACGGCGCACCCGGCGCTGGCAGACCCTCTGGCTCGACCACGGCACCGACCCCGCCGACGCCCGCTACGCCTACGTCCTGCTGCCCGGCGCCACCCGCGCCGAGACCGCCGCCCGGGCGGGCGACCGGCACTGGCTGACCGTCCTCGCCAACGACACCACCGCCCAGGCCGTCGCCGTCCCCCGGCTGGGGCTGACGGCGTGCACCTTCTGGGGGACCGGTACGGTGGGGGAGCTGACCGTCTCGGCGGGCGCGAGCGTGCTCGTCGTGCGCCGGGGCCGCACCGCCGCCCTCCGGATCAGCGAGCCGCCCCGCACCGGCGCCCCCTTCGAACTGGTCTGGGAGCACCCGGTGCGCGCGGTCACCCGGGCCGGCGACGGCGTCGAGGTGCTGTCGGCGGACCGCCGTCTGAGGCTGCGCGTCACTCCGGGGATGGCATGTGCCACCCGTGAATGTGAGGTGACTCTCAGCTGATCGGTTTGTTGCCTCCCTACAACGCGAAGCCCTCCTGAGCAGTCGGAACGGCTGCATTCCGCAGTGGTTCTGTTCACTCGTACCAGGAAAACGGGCCGGAGACTGTACAGAGTCGACGGCTCGCTTTTCTTGGTGTCCTTCGTAAGGTCGCTACATGACCGTTTTGGAAGAGACGACGGGTGAGCCGACCGGCGAGCCGACGGACGCGCGCGGACGGGTCGCAGAGCTGCACGACATCCGTGCGCGGGCCGTGGCGGGCCCGAGCGAGAAGGCGACCGAGGCGCAGCACGCCAAGGGCAAGCTGACGGCGCGGGAGCGGATCGAGCTGCTCCTCGACCCCGGGTCCTTCCAGGAGGTCGAGCAGTTGCGCCGGCACCGGGCGACCGGTTTCGGCCTGGAGGCGAAGAAGCCGCACACCGACGGCGTCATCACCGGCTGGGGCACGGTCGAGGGCCGCACGGTCTTCGTCTACGCCCACGACTTCCGGATCTTCGGCGGCGCGCTGGGCGAGGCCCACGCCACCAAGATCCACAAGATCATGGACATGGCCATCGCGGCCGGGGCCCCGCTGGTGTCGCTGAACGACGGCGCCGGCGCCCGCATCCAGGAGGGCGTCTCCGCCCTCGCCGGCTACGGCGGCATCTTCCAGCGCAACACCAAGGCCAGCGGTGTCATCCCGCAGATCTCGGTGATGCTCGGCCCGTGCGCGGGCGGCGCCGCGTACTCCCCGGCCCTCACGGACTTCGTCTTCATGGTCCGCGAGACCTCGCAGATGTTCATCACCGGCCCGGACGTGGTCAAGGCCGTGACCGGCGAGGAGATCACCCAGAACGGCCTGGGCGGCGCCGACGTCCACGCCGAGACCTCCGGCGTCTGCCACTTCGCGTACGACGACGAGGAGACGTGCATCGCCGAGGTGCGCTACCTCCTCTCGCTGCTCCCGCAGAACAACCGCGAGAACCCGCCGCGCGTGGAGTCCACGGACCCGGTCGACCGCCGCAGCGACGTCCTGCTGGACCTGGTCCCGGCCGACGGCAACCGGCCGTACGACATGGCCAAGGTCATCGAGGAGATCGTCGACGACGGCGATTACCTGGAGGTCCACGAGCGCTGGGCGCGCAACATCATCTGCGCCCTCGCCCGCCTCGACGGCCAGGTCGTCGGCATCATCGCCAACCAGCCCCAGGTCCTCGCCGGCGTCCTGGACATCGAGGCGAGCGAAAAGGCTGCACGTTTCGTCCAGATGTGTGACGCTTTCAATATCCCGATCGTCACCTTCCTGGACGTCCCCGGGTTCCTTCCGGGCGTCGACCAGGAGCACGGCGGGATCATCCGCCACGGCGCGAAGCTGCTGTACGCCTACTGCAACGCCACCGTGCCGAGGATCTCGCTCATCCTGCGCAAGGCGTACGGAGGTGCCTACATCGTCATGGACTCCCAGTCGATCGGCGCCGACCTCACCTACGCGTGGCCGACGAACGAGATCGCCGTGATGGGCGCGGAAGGCGCGGCCAACGTCATCTTCCGCCGGCAGATCGCCTCCGCCCAGGACCCCGAGGCCATGCGGCAGAAGATGGTCAAGGAGTACAAGGCCGAGCTGATGCACCCGTACTACGCGGCCGAACGGGGTCTGGTCGACGACGTCATCGACCCCACCGAGACCCGCGAGGTGCTGGTCAAGTCGCTGGCGATGCTGCACACCAAGCACGCCGACCTGCCCTCCCGCAAGCACGGCAACCCGCCCCAGTGACCTCACGGAGACCCACACTCATGAGCACTCCCGACATCCGCGTCGAAAAGGGCCACGCCGAGCCCGAGGAAGTCGCCGCCCTCACGGCCCTCCTCCTGGCCCGAGCCGCCGCCCAGCCCACCCCGGCCCCGACCCACCGCCTCCGCGCCAAGGCGGGCTGGCGCCGCCTGGAGCGCGAGCCCGGCTTCCGCGCCCCGCACAGCTGGCACTGAGCGCCGCGCCCCACGACCCCGTCACTCCTCCGGGAGGGCGGGGTCGTGGCGCGTTCGGGCGTTCACCCCTCCTCGCGCCTCTCGTCCCGCTTCCGCAGCCACGGGTCCAGCGGCAGGGACAGGGTGGCCACGCAGACCGCCGGCCACAGGGAGGTAAGGCGCAGGCCCGGTGTCCACAGGGGCAGCAGGACGGCGGTCAGGAACGTGGTCAGCCAGCCGAGGACCAGCGGGCTGCGCAGCCGGGCCCGCAGCGGGAAGAGCAGGGCCGAGGACACCAGCGCGCTCGGCACCAGCAGCAGCGCCGCCCACAGCAGCGCGCCCCAGCCGTCGACCTCGATCACATTCATCCCCGTACCCACCCGCACGCGCTCACGACGAAGGCTCCTGTCGCCTAGGAAGAGCGACAGGAGCCGTGGTCGGTTGCCCGGGCGGCCCGGTTACCGCAGTCGTGCCATGAGGGCGTGTTCGACGAGGGTGATGAGGGCGCTCTTGGCGTCGGCGCGGTGGCGGGCGTCGGTGGTGATGATGGGGGTGTCGGGGCCGATCTGGAGGGCTTCGCGGACTTCGTCGGGGCTGTAGGGCTGTTGTCCGTCGAAGCCGTTGAGGGCGATGACGAAGGGGAGGCCGCTGTTCTCGAAGTAGTCGACGGC
>NZ_JBVJOT010000025.1:80680-120411 GCF_055583025.1 Streptomyces sp. NPDC104831 | reverse complement strand
GGCGTAGACGGCCACGCTCGCGATCCCGGCGTCCCGGCAGGCCCGGGCCACGCGGACAGCGATTTCGCCACGGTTGGCGATGAGCACCTTGCGCAGACTCATTTCGAGATCCCTTCCCCGGCGCTCCGCACCGGCGCCGACGTCGACTGCCACCCGTTCCCCATCCGTACCACCTCGGCGCCCCCCGCGATGTCGCCCATCCGGTGCCCCCTCCCCGGACCGGGGGGTGCCGGGGCGGGCCGCCGCCGGTGCCCGGCGGCCGCGCGCGGCCTCCCGCGGTGGTCCGGGAGAACGCCGCAGCCGGTACGGCCGGTGCGGTCGGAGGAGGGGTGAAGGCGGGCGCGCGGCGCCGCCACCTCGTCGGGCGCGTGGGGAGAGGACACGTGCTGCTCCGTGGTTTCGTCGTGGTCCGCGGTGGGACGTGCGTGCCGCGGGGCGGCTAGGACGCGGTCTGCCAGCTGTGCGAGGCCAGGAAAGCGGCGTTGCGCTCCAGCCGGAACCAGCGCGCGGCGGCCGGACGCGCGGCGGCCGGTTCCGCCGCCGCGCCCGCCCGCTGCGCGAGCGCCGTCAGTACGGCCGTCAGCGCGGCGAGTTCCTCGGCGTCGGCCTGTCCCCGGACGATCCGGAAGAGGGGCTCCGCGGTGTTCATGGACACAAGACCTCCGTTGCCGATGTCACTGGGGCGGGTTGCCGTGCTTGCGCATCGGCAGGTCGGCGTGCTTGGTGCGCAGCATCGCCAGGCTGCGGATCAGGACCTCGCGGGTGTCGGCCGGGTCGATCACGTCGTCCACCAGGCCGCGTTCGGCCGCGTAGTACGGGTGCATCAGCTCGGCCTTGTACTCCTTGACGCGCTGCCGGCGCACCGCCTCCGGGTCGTCGGCGGCGTTGATGTCCCGGCGGAAGATGACGTTGGCCGCGCCCTCCGCCCCCATGACCGCGATCTCGTTGGTGGGCCAGGCCAGCGCCAGGTCGGCGCCGATGGAGCGGGAGTCCATGACGATGTAGGCGCCGCCGTACGCCTTGCGCAGCACCAGCGAGATCCTCGGCACGGTGGCGTTGCAGTACGCGTACAGCAGCTTGGCGCCGTGCCGGATGATGCCGTTGTGCTCCTGGTCGACGCCGGGCAGGAAGCCGGGCACGTCGATCAGGGTCACGAGGGGGATGTTGAAGGAGTCGCAGATCTGCACGAAGCTCGCGGCCTTCTCGGACGCGGCGATGTCCAGCACGCCCGCCAGGGACTGCGGCTGGTTGGCGACGATGCCGACGACCTTGCCGTCCAGGCGGGCCAGCGTGCAGATGACGTTGGTGGCCCAGCCTTCGTGGACCTCCAGGTGGGTGCCGTCGTCGACGATCTCCTCGATGACGGCCCGCATGTCGTACGGCCGGTTGCCGTCGGACGGCACCAGGTCGTACAGCGCCTCTCCGCGCCGGTCCGCGGGGTCGTCGCAGGGAACGGCCGGGGCGCTCTCGCGGTTGTTGGCGGGCAGCATCGACAGCAGGAAGCGGACCTCGTCCAGGCAGGTCTCCTCGTCGTCGTACGCGAAGTGCGCGACGCCCGAGGTCCGGGCGTGGACGTCCGCGCCGCCCAGCCCGTCCTGGCTGATCTCCTCGCCGGTCACCGCGCGGACCACGTCGGGGCCGGTGATGAACATCTGCGAGGTGCCGCGCACCATGAAGACGAAGTCCGTCAGCGCCGGGCTGTAGGCGGCCCCGCCCGCGCACGGGCCGAGCATGACGCTGATCTGCGGGATGACACCGGAGGCGCGGGTGTTGCGCTGGAAGATGCCGCCGTAGCCGGCGAGCGCGGTGACGCCCTCCTGGATGCGGGCACCGGCGCCGTCGTTCAGCGACACCAGGGGCGCGCCGGCCGCGATCGCCAGGTCCATCACCTTGTGGATCTTCTGGGCGTGGGCCTCGCCGAGGGCGCCGCCGAAGATGCGGAAGTCGTGCGCGTAGACGAAGACCGTCCGGCCGTGGACCGTGCCCCAGCCGGTGATCACGCCGTCGGTGTGGGGCTTCTTCGCCTCCAGGCCGAAGCCGGTCGCGCGGTGCCGCCGCAGCTGCTCGATCTCCTGGAAGGAGTCCTTGTCGAGCAGCAGCTCGATGCGTTCGCGGGCGGTGAGCTTGCCCTTGTCGTGCTGGCGCCGCGTCGCGGCCGGGTCCGGGCCGCCCCGGGCCGACTCCTTGATGCCGAGCAGCTCGTCAAGCTGTTTCCTCATGGGTACCCTCCGGTTCCCTTGCCAACTGGTCGGTGGGGCGCGCCGGGTCAGGCCGCGCGTCCGGCGGGGGCCTCGGCGGCGAAGGCGTCGAGGACCTCGGTGAGGCGCTGGGTGTCGTCCGTGCGGTAGGTCCGCGCGCCGGGGACGATGCGGCGGCACAGGCCGCCGAGCACCCGGCCCGGGCCCACCTCGACGAACCGGTCCGCGCCGGCGGCGGCCATCCGGGTGACGGTGCCGGTCCAGCGGACCCGGGCGGCGAGCTGGGCGCGCAGGCCGGCGACGATCTCCGCGGCGCCGGTGACCGGCTCCGCCGTGACGCTGGAGACGAACGGGACGGCGGGGTCGCGGAAGCGGACGCCGGCCAGCGCCTCGGCGAACCGGTCCTCGATGTCGCGCATCAGGCTGCTGTGGAACGGCGCGCCGACCTTCAGCGCGACGGTCTTGGCCGCGCCCGCCTCGCGGGCGGCGCGGAGCACGCCGTCGACGGCCCCGGTCTGCCCGGACACCACGATCTGCCCGGGCTCGTTGTCGTTGGCGACCTCGACGAGCTGTCCGGTGTCCGCGGTGACGGCGGCGCAGATCTCCTCGACCCGTGCCAGCTCCAGGCCCATGACCGCGGCCATGCCGCCCGGTACGCGCCGGTTGACGCCCGCCATCAGCTCGCCGCGCAGCCGTACGAGGCGCAGCGCGTCGGCCCAGTCGAGCGCGCCGGCGCACACCAGCGCCGCGTACTCGCCCAGGCTGTGACCGGCCACGGCGTCGGGGGCCAGGCCGTGCGCGCGCAGCACCTCCCAGGTGGCGACGCTGGTCAGCAGGATGGCGGGCTGGGTGATCGCGGTGTCGCGCAGGGTGTCGGCGGGGCCTTCCCAGCAGATCCGGGACAGCGGCATGCCGAGGATGTCGTCGGCGGACCGGTAGTGGTCGCCGATCAGCTCCGGCCACCGGTCGTGCAGATCGCGGCCCATGCCCACGCGCTGTGATCCCTGGCCCGGGAAGACGTAGGCGGTGTCGGCCATGGCGGAACCCCCGTGTGAATGGTCGTCAGTCGATGAGGTGAGGTGGCAGTGGGCGTGTGGGCAACCGGCGTACGGCCGTGACCGGGGGCGCCGCGCCGAGGACGGCGACCGCCGCGGTGTGACCGGGCGCGCAGGGCACGTCGGCGACCGTCCAGCCGTGCGGCCGGGCCCCGGTGTCGGCGCCGAGGTAGTCGGCGGATGCGGGGCGGGCGAGGCCGGTGCCGATGCCCTTGAGGTACGCCTCCTTGCGCGCCCACAGCTGGGCGAACGCGCCGGGGCGTGCGCCGGGCGGAAGCCGGTCCAGTTCGGCGCGTTCGGCCGGGTGCAGCGAGGGGGCGCAGGCGTCCACGGTGCCGGGGCCCGGTACGCGCTGCACGTCGACGCCGACGGGGACCGCCGCCACCCCGATCAGGGCCAGGCCGTGGCTGTGCGAGAGGGAGAAGTGCAGCGGGGGCGGGGTGCCCGGGACCGCGGGGCGGCCGTGCGGGCCGCCGCACCCGGGGCACGGCTCGCGGACGAGGACCACCTCGCGCGCGGGAAGGCGCAGGTAGGCACCGAGCAGGGTCCGCAGGGCGAGGTGGGAGGCGACGTACAGGGCCCGGTCGGCGGGACGGCGCAACGCGGCCGCGCGCTTCCGCTCCGCCGCGTCGAGCACGTCGAGGACGTCCGGGCCGGCGAGGGCCTCCGCCTCGGCCGGGGCCTCCTCGCCGGCCGGTGTCTCCGGGTCGGCGCGGACGCGGAGGCCGGGCGGCGCACCCGGTCCGGGGCTGCGCACCAGCCACAGATCGACGCGCCGGCCGTCCGGCACGGGCAGCGTCCCGGGCAACGGCTCCGGTACGGGGACCGGCTCGGGCAACGGCTCCCGTGCCGGTGGCATCTCCCGTGCCGGCACCGCCTCCCCGGCCCGCGCCCCGCCCCCGGCGCGCCGTTCCTCAGCCGGCGTACGCAAGGCGGAGCCGGGGTTCCGGTGGCCCCGCCCAGCGGGTCAGGGCGGTGCGGACCGTCGCCGGGTCCGGGCCTTCGGCCGCCCAGGCGACGTACCCGTCCGGACGGATGAGCAGCGTGGTGCGGACGGCCGCGGCGGCGGGGACGACACGGTCGGACCACTCCGCCACCGCCGCGCGTACCGCCTCGTCGGGGCTGAGCAGCACGAGGCGGCCGGTGCCCAGGGCGCCGTCGAGCCGTCCGCCGGTCAGCCGTCCGTGGAAGAACCGTCCGACGAGCCGGTGGTCGCCGCGCCCGCGCCCGTAGGTGATCCCGGTGCCGGAGACGGCCAGGCCCTCGCGCCGGCCCAGTGCCTCGCCGAGCGGGCCGAGGTGTCCGGCGCACCAGACCATCGCCTGCTGGGCGAGCCGGGTCCGTCCGCTCTGCCGGATGGCCGCGCGGACCAGGGACCCGGAGGTGCGCAGCACCTCCTCGCCGACCGGGTGCGTCTCCGCCTCGTAGGTGTCGAGGAGGGCGTCGCCGCCGTGGCCGCGCACCGCCGCCGCCAGCTTCCAGGCGAGGTTCATCGCGTCCTGGAGGCCGGTGTTCATGCCCATGCCGCCGGCCGGCGAGTGGACGTGCGCGGCGTCTCCGGCCAGGAAGAAGCGGCCGTCGCGGTACCGCGTCGCCTGGCGTTCGTCGCTGTGGAAGCGCGAGACCCACCGCGGCTCGTGCATGCCGAAGTCCCGGCCCAGGATGGACCGGCACAGCCGGCGCAGCTCCTCGAAGTCCACGGACTCGTCGGCGGAGCTGTCGGTGTGCCGGTTCCAGGCGAGCACCCGGTAGTAGCCGTCGCCGAAGGGGGCGACGAAGGCGAAGCCGTGCTCGTTGGCGTCCACGGTGAGCAGGTCGGCGGGCGCCTCCTTCATCAGCACGTCGGCGAGGATCACCGAGCGCAGCACGGAGTCGCCGGGGAACGGGATGCCCAGCAGCCCCCGCACGGTGCTGCGCACCCCGTCGGTGCCGACGCCGTACGCCGCGCGGTGCGTCTCCCGGGTGCCGTCGGCGGTGGTGACGTCCACCTCGACACCGTCCGCGTCCTGGCGCAGCCCGACCACCTCGGTGTCGTGGCGGAACTCCACCCCGAGCGAGGCGGCGCGCCGCTCCAGCACTTGTTCCACGTGGAACTGCGGGGTGATCAGCACATACGGGTAGCGGGTGCGCAGGTGCGCGAAGTGGATGTCCAGCTCGCCGAAGAGCGGCAGGGTGGGCAGCCTGGTGCCGGTGGCGATGATCTCGTCGGCGACACCGCGCGCGTCGAGCTGCTCCAGGGTGCGCGCGTGCACGGTGAACGAGCGGGTCAGGTTGCTCAGTTTCCGGCCGCGCTTCTCCAGGACCGTGACCCGGATCCCGGCGGCGGCGAGGTCTCCCGCCAGCAGCAGACCGGTCGGTCCCGCGCCGACGATCAGGACGTCGGGGCCGGTCGCCGCGCGGGGGGCCGCCGGGGACGGCGGTACGGACTTCGACATGTCGGTTACTCCCTCGAACTCAAGACACCGGTGCGCCGGACCCTCACGACACCGGTGCGCCGAACCAGCGGTGCAGGGCCGTCGTCAGCCGCTCCGCGCCGGAGTCGGTCCAGACCACGTGACCGTCGGGGCGCACCAGGACCGCACGCGCCCCCGAGAGAGCGGGAGGACCGCCGGCGGTGCGGGACCCGGCCGTGACGACGTCCACGCGGTCCGCCCAGCCGGCGGCGGTGCGCGGCTCCGCTCCGGACGGGCCGCCGGGCGCGAGGTCCAGCAGCATCCCGCGGGCCTGCCTGCCGGACGGGCCGGGGGCCGGGACCGGCTCGCCGTGGGGCAGGCGCGCGCCCAGCAGCGGATGGTCGCCGGGGCCGACGTCGTACCGGATGTCCAGGCCGCTGATCATCCCGGCCAGGTGGGCGCGGGTGTGGCGGGTGTGCGCGGGGTCGATCAGCTCGCGGAAGACCTCGCGCAGCTCCTCCACGTCCGGGCCGCCGAGCAGGAACGTCGTCTGGGCGCGGATGTTGCTCAGCACCCGCTCGCCGACGGCGTGCCGCTCGGTGTGGTAGGTGTCGAGCAGGCCGTCCGGGGCCCATCCCCGGATCTCGGCGGCGAGCTTCCAGCCGAGGTTGACGGCGTCCTGGAGACCGAGGTTCAGGGCCTGTCCGCCCACGGGCATCTGCACGTGCGCGGCGTCCCCGGCGAACAGCACGCGGCCGTGGCGGTAGCGCGCCACCTGGCGGGAGGCGTCGCCGAAGGCGTTGACCCACAGCGGGGTGCCGCCGCCGATGTCCTCGCCGGTGACGCGCTTCCACACGTCCGCGACCTCGGTGAAGGCGGGCGCGCCGGTGCGCGGCCGGGCCGCGCGGCCGAACTCGTGCACCATCACCCGGGTGACGCCGTCGGGGCGGCGGGCGGCGATGGCGAGGCCCCGCTCCAGCCGCTGGAAGCGCCGGTCGGGGACGTCGATGCCGGCGACGTCCGCGCGGATCAGCTCGCGGCCGGCGTCCTGCCCGGGGAAGTCGGCCCCGGTCAGCTCCCGGACGGTGCTGCGCTCGCCGTCGCAGCCGACGACGTAGCGGGCGCTCACCCGGACGGGCCGGCCGTCGGGGCCGGTGGCCTCGGCCTCGACGCCGGTGTCCGTGACGGTCAGCGCGCGCAGCTCGTGGCCGCGGCGGACGGTGGCGCCGAGGGAGAGCGCCCAGGTCTGGAGCAGTTCCTCGGTGCGGGTCTGCGGGACCTTCCACTGCCCGGGGTACGGCGTGGGCAGGGTGAGGTCCAGCGGGACGCCGCCGAAGTGGCCCATCACGTCGTTCGGCGGGGTGCCGAGCGCCTGGAGCAGACCGCGGGCGGCGAAGATCTCCATGGTGCGGGCGTGCAGGGTCGACGCGCGGGACTCGGTGGTCGGCCGGGGCAGGCGTTCCAGCACGACCACCTCGGCGCCGCCGAGGCGCAGTTCGCCGGCGAGCATCAGCCCGACCGGACCCGCGCCGACGACGAGGACGTCAGTCCGCATGGTTCCGCTTCGCCTCGGCGTGGTCCTTGGCGTGACCGAGGGTGGCACGGCTGTTGGTGCTCAGCGCGCTGTGCACGTAGGCGCGGGCCTCGGCGATGCCGGCGTCCGGGCCGAGGATCCTCGTGATGTTGTCGGTGTTGAGGACCACGGTGTGCTGGGAGGAGGCGGCCACGCCTCCCTCGTTCTCGGTGAAGGTCCAGTAGCCGGTGTGCAGGTTTATCAGCGCGGGCAGTGTGACCTGCTTGTAGGCGATCTTCCGGTGCGGGAAGCACACCCGGTACGACTTGGTGGTGTGGGTCGAGCCGTCCTTGGCGCGGGTGTCCATCTCCAGGGTCTGCAGGCCCGGGTACTCCTCCTCGCACCGCACGCTCGCCACGTGCGGCAGCCGCTCGGACCAGAGGTGGGCGTCGTTGACGAAGTCGTAGACGTCCTTGGCCGACCCGGCGATCTGCACGGTGTCCTCGAAGGAGAAGGTGATCTCCTGCGCGGCGTGCGCGAACTCCACGTTGGTCTTCAGCGAGGCCAGCTCGGTGCGGGAGTTGCGGTCCACGGCCTCGTCGATCCAGGCCAGGCCCGCCGGGTCGTCGTCGACGGCCCGGTAGTCGTGCAGCAGCCGCACCCGGGCCGACGACTCGCCGGCCGGCTCGATGATCCAGGTGCCGCCCATGGCCGCGACCGGCGGGGCGGAGACCTCCTGGCGGAAGGTGATCCTCAGGCCCCGCGGGTCCAGGGTGCGGCGCGAGGTCCAGTTCTTCGCCTCCCCGTTGGCCGTGGCCCAGATCCGGATCCGCTCCTCGGTCTCCCCGCCCTCCAGACGGTCGGCGAAGATGGTGGGCGGGAAGATGCGCGGCCAGTTCTCCACGTCGGCCAGCAGCCGGTACACCGCCTCGGCCGGGGCGGCGACGGTGATCTCGTGCTCGACCTCACGGGTGGTCATCGCGATAGCTCCTTGGAAGTCGAGGGATCAGAAGTTGCCGAGGCCGCCGCAGACGTTGAGCGCCTGCGCGGTGATGGAGGCCGCGGTGTCGGAGGCCAGGTAGCCGACCAGCCCGGCGACCTCCTCGGGGGTGGAGTAGCGGCCGAGCGGGATCTTGGACTGGAACTTCTCCAGGATCGCGTCCTCGGTGGTGTCGTAGGCGGCGGCGTAGCCCTGGCGCACCCGCTGGGCCATCGGCGTCTCGACGTAGCCGGGGCAGACCGCGTTGACGGTGATGCCGGTCGGCGCCAGCTCGTTGCCGAGGGCCTTGGTGAAGCCGACCACGCCGTGCTTGGACGCGGAGTACGGGGCGCCCAGGACGACGCCCTGCTTGCCCGCGGTGGACGCGATGTTGATGATCCGGCCCCAGCTCTTGTGCCGCAGCCCGCCGGTGTTGAGCACCTCGCGGGTCAGCCGGAACACGCTGTTGAGGTTGGTGTCGATCACGTCGTGCCACAGCTCGTCGGCGATGTCCGCGGTCACCCCGCCACCGCTGCGGCCGGCGTTGTTCACCAGCACGTCCACCGTGCCGAACCGGTCCACGGCCGCCCGCACGAACGCGTGCACGTCGGCCTCGGAGCGCACGTCCAGCGTGGCGCCGTCCGCCTCCAGGCCCGCGCTCTGCAGTTCCTTCACGGTCGCGGCCACGTTCTCGGCGTTGCGCGCGCCGAGGAACACCCGGTGCCCCTGCTCGGCCAGCAGCCGGGCCACGGCCAGGCCGATGCCACTGGTCGCCCCGGTCACCAGGGCGACCCGCTTGTCCTGCGCCATTGTTTCCTCCTGCGGATCTCGATGCTGAAAAAGGCCGCCGCCGGTCCGGGGTGTCCGCTCCCCGGGTCCGGCGGCGGGGCCGCGACGGTCGTGCGCGACCGGTGTCGGGCGCGGGCGCCCCGGTCAGGCCGCGGTGGGCTGGCCGATGTGCTCGTTGACGACCTCGATGAGGGCGCGCGGGGTGGTGGCGTCGGTCAGCGCGGTGTCGTCCAGCGTGATGCCGAACTCGCGCTCGATGCGGCCGCCGGTCTCCAGCAGCGCCAGGGACTCGTAGCCCAGCGCCTCGAACTCGGAGTCGAGGAAGTCGTCGCTGTCGAGGTCGACGCTCTCGTCGGCGCCGGCGCCCTCCAGGAGGATGCGCTTGAGGTCGTCGACGGTGAATTCCTGAGTGGCCATGGCTTTTCCTTCTTCCGTGAACAAGCGCGGCGCCCTTGCCGCGGGGATTTCCGTGAACAGGCGCGGCGGCCCGCCGCGGGGACTTCCGTGCGCGGGCGCGGCGGCCCCGCCGCGCGGACGTCAGTGGGCGGCGCGGACCACGAGCGCGGAGTTGAACCCGTTGAAGCCGCGGGCCAGGACGAGCGCCGTGCGCACCTCGGCCGCACGCGCCTCGCCCGTCACCAGGTCCAGGTCGTAGCCGTCGGCCTGCTCGACGTTCGTGGTGGGCGGGATCAGCCCCTCCTCGATGGCGAGCAGCGCGGTGGCCACGTCCAGCGGGGCGGCACCGGAGTACAGGCGGCCGGTCATGGTCTTGGGCGCGGTGACCGGGACGCCCCGGGCGCCGAAGACGGCGGTGAGCGCGTCGGCCTCGACGCGGTCCAGCTCCGGGATCGCGGCGGCGTCGGCGAACACCACGTCCACCTCGTCCGGGGTCGCGCCCGCGTCCGCGAGGGCGAGTTCGATCGCCTTGCGCAGGCCCGGCGGGCGTCCGCTGCCCGGACGGGGGTCGAACGTGGAGCCGTAGCCCGCGATCTCGCCGTACGTCCGGGCGCCGCGCTCCCGCGCGGCCTCCGCGTTCTCCAGGATGAGGATCGCGCCGCCCTCGCCCGGGACGTGGCCGCGCGCCCCGGCGTCGAACGGCAGGTACGCGCGCGACGGGTCGTCGCTGGTGCTCAGCCGCTTCCCGGCGAGCTGGGCGACCCAGCCCCAGGTGCACACCGACGCGTCCATGCCGCCGGAGACGATCAGCCGGGTGCCCTTGCGGATCTGCCGGCGGGCCTGGGCGAGCGCGTCCAGGCCGCCCGCCTGCTCGCTGACGACGACCCCGCTGGGCCCCTTCATGCCGTTGCGGATCGAGATCTGCCCGGAGTTGACCGCGTAGAACCAGGCGAAGGACTGGTAGGCGCTGACGTGCTGGCCGCCCTTGCTCCACAGCGCCTGGAGTTCGCGCTGGCCGAACTCGAAGCCGCCCGAGGAGCTGGCGGTGACCACGCCCATGTCGAACTCGGGCAGCTCCTGCGGCTTCACCCCGGCGTCCGCGAGCGCCCAGTCGGCGGCCACGAGCGCGAGCCGCGTCATGTGGTCGGTCTGCGGCAGCAGCCGGCTGGGCAGGTGGTCGCGGGCGACGAAGCCGGGGACCTCGCCGGCCAGCCGGGCGGGGTACTGCGAGGGGTCGAAGCGGGTGATGCGGCCGATGCCGTTCGTGCCGGTCCGGGTCGCCGCCCAGTAGTCCTGGGTGCCCAGGCCGTTGGGGGCGGCGACGCCCAGCCCGGTGACCACCACCTTCGTGGCCGTGCCGGTCATGCCACGCTCCTCTCGGGCCGGGCGAGCACCATGGCGCTCTGGAATCCGCCGAAGCCGCTGCCGACCGTCAGGACGGTGTCCGTGCGGTGCTCACGGGCGGTGAGCGGCACGTAGTCCAGGTCGCACTCCGGGTCGGGGGTGTGCAGATTGGCCGTCGGGGGCACGACGTGGTGCTCCATGGCCAGGGCGGACGCGGCGATCTCGATGGAGCCGATCGCGCCCAGCGAGTGGCCCACCATCGACTTGATGGACGAGACCGGGGTGCGGTACGCGTGGTCGCCCAGGCTCTTCTTGAACGCGGCGGTCTCGTGCCGGTCGTTCTGCTTGGTGCCCGAGCCGTGCGCGTTGATGTAGTCGATCCGGTCGCCGGCGATCCGGGCCTCGCCGAGCGCGACACGGATGGCCTCGGCCATCTCCGCGCCGTCGGGGCGCAGCCCGGTCATGTGGTACGCGTTGGAGCGGGTGGCGTAGCCCGCGATCTCGGCGTAGACATGGGCGCCGCGTGCCCGGGCGCTCTCCAGCTCCTCCAGTACGAAGAAGGCGGAGCCCTCGCCCAGCACGAACCCGTTGCGGGTGCCGTCGAAGGGGCGGGAGGCGTGCTCGGGGTCGTCGTTGCGCGGGGTCGTCGCCTTGATCGCGTCGAAGCACGCCATGGTGATCGGCGAGATCGGCGCGTCCGACGAGCCGGCGATCATGACGTCGGCCGAGCCCTCGCGGATCAGCTCCACCGCGTGGCCGACCGAGTCCAGGCCGGAGGTGCAGCCGGTGGAGACCACCGTGCTCGGGCCCTCCGCGCCCACCTGCCAGGCGACCTCGGCGGCGAAGGAGCTGGGGACCATGTGGTCGTACAGGTGCGGGACCGCGTAGGTGTGGTCGACCAGGTCCAGCAGACCGCCGTTGCTGACGACGCGGTACTCCTGGTCCAGGCCCATGGTCGCGCCGACCGCGCTGCCGACGGTGACGCCGACGCGGTAGGGGTCGATGCCGGTCAGCTCGATGCCGCTGTCGGCGACCGCCTCGCGGGTGGCGACGACGGCGAGCTGGGCGGCGCGGTCCATGCGCCGGATCTCCTGCGGGTTCAGCCCGTGCTCCTCGGGATCGAAGTCGATCTCGGCGGCGACGCGCGAGCGGAACTGGGAGGGGTCGAAGAAGGTGATGCCGCGGGTCGCGGTGCGGCCCTCGCTCAGCAGGCTCCAGAAGTTCTTCACGCCGATGCCGCCCGGCGCGAGGACTCCGATGCCGGTGATGACGACGCGCCGGGGCGTCATGCGGAGGCCTCCCAGTGGTAGAAGCGGGTGGCCATCGCGTCCTTGGGCGAGCGCCACGTCTGCGGGTCGTACGCCTCGATGAAGGGCTTGAGGTCCTCGCTGATCCGGATGAAGCGCGGGTCGGTCTTGGCCTCCTCGATCAGCTCGCCGCCGTTGTCGGTGTCGAAGTCCTGGAGGTGGAAGTACAGGCCCCGGTACTTGAACAGTTGACGGCGGCGGGTGCCCATGCGGTGGGGCATCTCGGTGTCGTCGAAGGCGCCGAAGAGGCGGGCGACGTCGTCGCTGGCGTGCGGCTCCATCCGGGCCACGATCAACGTGCTGTGCTTCATGGTGGGTGTCTCCTCACGACGGTTCGCGACCGGACGCGGCCGGGCGCGGCCGGTGGTGCTCGGGCGGGTGGCGCAAGAGGTGGGGTGGTGGGGCGGGCGCGGGGTCAGCGGGACGGGCCGAACCAGCGCTCCAGGGCGGCGGGCAGCTCGCCGGGCCCGCCGGGCGCGATCCAGGCCACATGGCCGTCGGGGCGCACCAGGACGGCGGCGGCGCCGGCCGCCGCGTGCTCCGGCGTGATGCCGTGCGGGGTCGCGGTGACGGTGTCCACGCGGTCCGCCCAGCCGGCGGCGGCGCGCCGGAGCGCGGGGTCGTCGGCGAGGTCGAGCAGCAGGCCGCGGGCGCTGTGCAGCAGTGCGGTGGTGCCGGTCTTGTCGCCGTCGGCGGTCACGAGTTCCAGGTGCGGCATGCGGCGGCCGGGCAGCGGGTGGTCACTCGCGCCGACGTCGTAGCGGATGTCCAGGCCGCTGATCATGCCGGCGAGATGGCGGGCGACGTCCTCGTACGCGACCAGTTCGGAGAGCACGTCGCGCAGCGGCTGCATCTCGCTGCCGCTGAGGTAGAGCAGGCCCTGGGCCTGGGTGTTCGTCAGCAGCCGGCGGCCCACCGGGTGGCGCTCGGCGTGGTAGGTGTCGAGCAGTGCCCCGGGGGCCGTGCCGCGCACGACGGCGGCGAGCTTCCAGCCGAGGTTGACCGCGTCCTGGATGCCGGTGTTCATGCCCTGGCCGCCGGCGGGCAGGTGGATGTGCGCCGCGTCGCCGGCCAGCAGGACGCGGCCGCGGCGGTACTCGGTGACCTGGCGGGCGGCGTTGCCGAAGGCGCTGATCCACACGGGGGTGGCGCCGCTGATGTCCTGGTGGGTCAGGCGCTGCCAGGCGGCGGCGACCTCGGCGAAGGGCGGCGGCCCGGTGCGCTCGCGCGGCGGGTTGTCGCGCTCGCAGACGATGATGCGGTGGATGCCGTCGCCGATGGGCACCGACATGGCCATGCCGCCGGGCACGGACTCGCCGATGGGGCGGGGCCGCACCTCGCAGTCGGTGATGTCGGCGAGGTACATCTCCATGGTCGCGGCGGTGCCGGGGAAGTCGAACCCGGCGAGCTTGCGGACCGTGCTGCGACCGCCGTCGCAGCCCACCAGGTAGCCGGCGCGCAGCCGTTCGGGGCCGTCGGGGCCCTCGATCTCGACGAGGACACCGTCCTCGCCGGCCGTCAGGGCGACGAGTTCCCGGCCGCGCCGCACCCGGACGCCCAGCTCGGCGAGCCATGCGCCGAGCACCGCCTCCGTACGGTGCTGGGGCACGTCCTTGACGCTGAAGTGGGCGCCGTCGAGCACGCCGAAGTCGACGGGGGTGCCGCCGAAGTGGCCGAGCCTGCTGGTGACGATCTCGCCGAAGCGGGGCAGCAGTCCGCGCTGGTCGAAGACCTCCATGGTGCGAGGGGTGAAGCCGAGCCCGCGGGATTCTCCGCTGGGCTGGGGAAGGCGGTCGATGACGACGGTCTCGACCCCGGCGAGGCGCAGTTCACCGGCGAGCATCAGCCCCGAGGGGCCTGCTCCCACGATGACCACGGGAACGTCGACGAGGGCAGCGTCCATCCGCGCCTCCTTTCCTGTTGCGTACGTCCCGGTACGGGGAGACGCCGGTGAGTTGGCTGACGGCACGTCGGATCGCCGTCGCGCGCGAGCCCTTGCTCGCTCACGGGCGGACGGCGGCAGACGGGAGGGAAGGTGAGGGTGAGGGTGATCGAGCGTTGCGGCGGTACGGCCGCGAGAGAACGGCACGGACGGGTGAGGCCGGTGGAATCGCGTCGGCGAGGTGGCTCTGCACGCCTGGGCGACTGGCACGAGGCGGAGCGAACACCGGCCTGAGGGCACACGTGTGCCGCCCGATCAGCGTGACAGGTCGTTCGGATGTTTGTCAATCGTCCGGCGCGGAGGACTTGTTCGCGCGGCCGGCAGCGCGACGGGCGGGCACCCGCTCAGCCCAGGGCGCGGTGGTGGGGGCCCAGCGACAGGCTGAGCTGGGTCGCGGCGGTGATCGTCGCGTCGATCACGTCCGGGTGCGCGGCGCCGGCGTCCGGCATCAGCACGAGGACCGCGCCGAAGACCCAGCCGTCCCACATCACGGGTGCCGCGCAGGAGTTCCAGCCGGCGACGCACTCCTCCAGGCCGATGGCGTGGCCCCGGTCGCGTATGTCGCGCAGCGAGTCCCACAGCGCGTCGTTGTCCACCAGTGCGCCGGGGCCGGCCTCGGCCACGGCGGGTTCGGCGGCGACCCGCTCCTGGATCGGGCGCGGGAGGTACGCGAGGATCGAGCGGCCCGACGCGCCGGTGCGCAGCGAGCGGGTGACGGCCAGCACCTCGCGGGGCGTCATGCCGAGTTCGGACAGGTCGGAGTCGCCGACGGCCATGTCGACGCACTGCCGCTGGGCCCCGCCGAACGGGGCGAGCGTGTAGAGGAAGGCGAGTCCGCCCCCGGTGGCGGCGCGCAGCCTGAGCAGGACCGACCGGGCGGTGTGGCGGTCGAGGGTGTGCGCCATGGCCTGCATGCCCACCAGGGCGGCGGTGGTGCCGAGTTGGTACCTGCCCCGGCCCACGCGGTCGAACACGCCTTCGTAGATGCCGGACTGCAGGATGCGGTGGACCGCGGAGTCGTCGAGTCCGGCCGCCTCGGCCAGCTCCCCGGGGCCGTGCGTGCGGCCGCGCAGCTTCACGAACGCCTGCTGGACCCGGAAGACGCGCTCGGCGTGGCCGGTCCCGCCCGTGCGGATGCGATCGCCGGACTGTCCCCAGGCCGGATCCGCGTGCATGTTCATGGCGACCCCCGTCTCTCCACCACGCACGATCCAAGCCATCCTAACCAGACGGCTTGGTGACAATCCGTCAACAACAGCGGCCCCGCCGCCCTCGGCCCGACCCCCCGAACGAGGAACAAGCCGGATTCACGGACATATACGCACATGGAGGCGCAAAAGACTATGCGCTGGCAGGGAAATCGCTGTCGAGCATACGGGTACACATGCCCGCAGAACCGGACACATCTCCTTCGATTTCCCGCTGCGTGAGAAATGATCGCCGCGTTCCATTTTCCCCTTTCTTTGCTTGACTAAGCCTTCCCGGCCTACGCAGACTGTGAACTGCGAGCCGGGGGCTACAGGCCTGAATTGATACGGTTGCACGGGGGCAGGCCAGACTGATAAACCGCGATTCCAGCGCACCTATCCGGTACATTCCAACCATCATTCATTCAGCGCGCGCCGCGCCATGTCCACCGCGCAGCGCCCTCCTGTTGCCGCGCGACAAGTGTGTCGCGAAGGACGTCACCACCTGGCCACATCATGGTCTGCCAGCCATGACCCAACGACGGGTCCGACAAAAAGCAATTCCATTTCAAAAAACGGGGAACACGGAATGCGCCAAGCTCTGCCATTGTCAGAAACGTCGGAGGACCAACCCTGCGCGGCTGCGCTGATCCCTGCGCTGTGCGCGCTCGCGGAGCTTTACGAGGAATGCGGGCGGGTGTTAGCACACACCCCGTACAGCCTGCGGCAGCGCGTCACCGGAAGCCGGGCCATCGGTATTTCCCTGAATGAGAAAGCGATGGCGCTCCGGACCGAGATGAAGAACACGCTCGCCTCCTGGGCGCGCCTGGTGGTGGACGAGTGCGGCACGGCCGTCCCGGCCCAGGAGGGGGTCCGCCCCCTGGTGTCCTTCCTCGTCCGCCATGCCGATTGGCTGGCCGCGCATCCCGCGGCCGGTGACTTCGCCGAGGAGGTGACGGCACTCGTCAGGTCCGCCCGCCGGCTCGCGGGTCCGGGCCCGGCCCACCGCGTCGACCTGGGGCGCTGTGTGCGGTCCGGCTGCTCCGGCACGCTGCGCGCCGTGGTGCACGACGGCGACGACACGGCACCGGGTCAGGTCTCGTGCGACGCCGGGCACGCGCTGCCGCCGCAGCAGTGGCTGCTGGTCGCGCACCGCATGCGGCGGACCGCCTCGCGCGGCGAGCGGGCCACCCGGCGCCACGACGGCGAGCGGGCCGGCACACGGGGGGAGGCCGCCCGGTGAGCCATCCGCAGCGGCGGCGCTTCGTGCCCACCGAACTGGCCGCGCTCGCGGCCGGGGTGACGGAGGCCACCATCCGCAAGTGGGCCAGCCGCGGCAAGATCACCCGCTACGGCAGCCCCCGGCGCGCCCAGTACGACCTGGACGAACTCATCGCCCTCGTCGCCGACCGGGCCGACGCCCTCGGCTGACCGCCGGTCGTGTCAGGACCCGGGCTCGGACTCCGGGCCGGGCCGGGACCCGGGTTCGGGTTCCGGCCCGGGCTCCGGTTGCGACCCGGGTGCGATCAGGGTGCGGAACAGCGGTGCCGCCAGGCGCAGTACGTCGTCCAGGTCGGCCTCGGCCAGGTCCGGCATGCGCAGCAGGTACCGCTGGGTCGCGATGCCGAACATCATCGCCCCGGACAGCGCGGCGCGCAGCCGTGCGTCCGGGGCGTCGACGTTGGCCGCCACCCGCTCGATGGTCTCCTTGGTCACATGGCGGCGCAGCAGCTCGGCGGCCTCCTCGCTGGTCATGCTGGTCCGCAGCAGCACCGCCATGGGGCTGTCCGGGTCGGCGGCCCAGCTGCTCAGCATGGCGCGCAGGTAGTTGTCGACCGTGCGGGCCGGGTCGGGGGTCGTCAGCTCCTCGATCGGCACGTGCCAGCTGACCGCCTCGCGGAAGAGTTCCTGCTTGGTGCCGAAGTACTGGATGACGGACGCCTTGTCCACGCCCGCCTCGGCGGCGATGGCCCGGATCGTGGCGCGTTCGTAGCCGACCTCGGCGAACTTCCGGCGCGCGGCCCGCATGATCCGCCGGCGCGTGCGCTCGCCCTTGCGCTCGGGTTCCGCGCCGGTGGCGCCGGCCCCGGCCCCGGAGCCGCCGCCGGTCACCCGAAGTCCCCGGCGTGGTGGGCCGCCCACTCGGCGTAGGTGTGCGCCGGACGGCCGGTCACCTCCCGCACCGCCTGGCTCACCGGCACCGCCGCGCCCGACTGCCGGGCGTACATGCGCAGCAGGGAGTCCACCGTCTCCGCCTCCAGGTGCCGGGTCATCCGCTCCCGCGCCGCCTCGGGTGTCAGCTCCTCGAAGCGCAGTTCCCGGCCGAGCACCCGGCCGAGGATCCGTACCCGCTCCGCCTGGGTCAGCGACTCCGGTCCGGTCAGCTCGTGCGCCCGGCCGACGTGCTCGTCGTCCAGCAGGGCGCGGGCGGCCACGGCGGCGATGTCCCGCTCGTCGACGGGCGCGGTGGCGGCGTCGCCGTACGCCGCGCGGACCACGCCCTCCGCCCGGATGCCCCACGCCCACGGCAGGTCGTTGACCATGAAGGGGCCGGGGCGCAGGAACGTCCACGGCAGGCCGGAGGCGATCACGGCCTGCTCGTCGGCCGCGTTGAGCCGCCCCATCCGCTCCCGCTTCAGGTGCTCGTCCACCACCGACTGCGAGGACAGCAGCACCACCTGCTTCAGCCCCGCCCGGGTCGCGGCGTCGAGGAACGGTCGCAGGCGGCCGTGCACGGGGAAGAGGAACGCCCGCTCGACGCCGTGCAGCGCGGCGGTGAGGGACTCGGCGTCGGTCAGGTCGCCCCGGGCCACGTCCACACCGTCCGGCAGGCCGGCGCGCCGCGGGTCACGGGTGAGCGCGCGTACCCGCGCTCCCGCGCCCAGCAGTTCGCGCACCAGGTTCCGGCCGACGTTGCCGGTCGCCCCGGTCACCAGGATCATCCCTCAGCCTTTCGTCCGTACGCGTGCCGTCGAAAGGGGGCGGGCGGGCCCCGGCCGACGGGGGTCGCGCAGGGCATGTCACACCTGCGCACGGCCGGGACGCTCGCCGACTCCCTTGCCAGCAAGGGGCGTTGACGACGCTACGCCCGCCTCCGAAAAAAATCAACGCCTGTATAGTTCTACGTCCTCCGACCTAAGACCGCAGGTCCGGCCGCTGATCCACGGCCGAGGGTCCGCGTCCGCCACCGCCCGCCGCCCCCCGGGCGCCGGCGGGCGCCGGTCCCCGGACGGCGGTCCGCTCGGCGCGGGCGGCGGCGGCCGTGACCGCCGCCGCGGCCAGCGCGAACGCGGCGCCCGCCCCGGCCACCCACGCGGCGCCCGCCGCGCCGAGGATCCCGGCGCCCAGTACGCCGGACAGCGAGATCGCCAGGTACATCACGGCGGCGTTGAGGGAGACCGCCAGGGGTTCGCCGCCCGGGCCGGCCAGCGCCATGACGCGCTGCTGCTGCGGCGCGGTCACCGACCAGGAGGCGATGCCGCACACCGCCGTCAGCGCGACGGCCGCCGGGTAGGAGGAGCGTGCGCCGGTCATCACCGCGAACACGGCGGCGAGCAGCAGCATCGCGCCGGTGACAACCGCGTGCGGTCCCTTGCGGTCGGCCAGCCGGCCCGCGGTGAGGTTGCCGGCCGTCCCGGCCAGGCCGAACACCAGCAGCAGCGCGGCCACCCGGGTGCCGTTCCCGCCGGTGGCGGGCTCGAAGACGGCGCTGATGTAGGTGTACGGCAGGTAGATGCCGATGAACGCGACCAGCGTGCCGGCCAGCGCCCCGGCCACCTTGCGGTCGGCGAGCGGGGCGAGGCGCCGGCGCAGCCGGGTCGGCCCGCCGAGGGTGACGCCGGGCAGCCGCAGGGCGATGACCGGGGCCACCAGCAGGGCGAGCGCGGTGACGAACCACAGGGTGGCCCGCCAGCCCAGGGCCTCGCCGATGACGGTGCCGAGCGGGGCGCCCAGGGCGAGCGAGGCGGTCAGCCCCACGGTGACGACGGCGATCGCCCGGCCCCGGTGCTCGGGCCCGGCCAGCGTCGCCGCCGTGGCGCCCGCGTTGGGGGTGAACATCGCGGCGCCCGCCGCGGCGAGCACCCGGGCGGCCAGGACCACCGCGTAGTCGGGGGCGAGGGCGGTCAGCACGTTGCCGGCGGCGAACACGGCGAGCCCGGTGATCATGACCGTACGCCGGGACCAGCGGCCGGTGAGCGCGGCGAGCACCGGGGAGAGCAGGGCGTAGGCCAGCGAGAAGACGCTGACGAGCTGGCCCGCCGCGCCCAGGGAGACACCGAGGGAGTCGCCGATGGCGGGCAGCAGGCCCGCGATGACGAAGGCGTCGGTGCCGACGGTGAAGGTCCCGAGCGCGAGCACCAGGGCGTGGGTCCGCCAGACGTGCCCCGACGGGGCCGCGGGAGGGGTCATGGGAGCACCTGCGTTTCGATCGTCGTCGAATACGTCGATGCGGATCGTAATAGAGGTTCGATGTGTATCGTAGATGTCGAGCAACATCGCCACAGTCGCGCGCCGTGCGTCACCGCCGCGCCGGTGCCGCCCGGCCGCGCTGGGCGCACAGAGCCTGGAGGCAGGATGCGAACGACGGAGGAGACCCGGCTGCCGCAGCCGGACCTCGCCACGGTGGAGATCGGCACCGTGCTGCAAGCCCTCGCGGACCCGGTGCGGCTGCAGATCGTGCGGCTGCTCGACACCCTCGGCGAGGCGCCCTGCGGCGCGCTGGACCTGCCGGTCGGACGCTCCACCGTCTCCCACCACCTGCGCACCCTGCGCGAGAGCGGCGTCGTCGAGACCCATCTGCGGGGCAACACCCGGGTCAGCCGGATCCGCGGCGAGGAACTCGACCGGCGCTTTCCCGGCCTGCTCGCCGCGATCCTGGGCGCCGCACCGGCCGCGCGAGGGAGCGCGGCCGGACCCGACCAAGAGGGAGAACGTTAGATGGGACGGTTCGCACACCTCGCCTACACGGACAGCGTGCGCCGCGTCCAGGAGGAGCAGGGCAGTGGGCAGTTAGGTCTGCGCGCCCTCGCCCAGCCCGACGCCGGCCCGGACGCCCTCGGCCCCGACGAGGCCGCGTTCCTCGCCACCCGGGACGGGTTCTACCTCGCCAGCACGAGCGAGACCGGCTGGCCGTACATCCAGTTCCGCGGCGGCCCGGCCGGCTTCGTGCACGTCCTGGACGAACGGCGGCTGGCCTGGGCGGAGGTGCGCGGCAACCGGCAGTACATCACCACCGGCAACGTGCGCTCCGACGGCCGGGTCGCGCTGTTCTTCATGGACTACGCCCGGCAGGCCCGCCTGAAGCTGCTGGGCCGGGCCCGCACCCTGGGCCTCGACGAGGATCCCGCGCTCGCCGAGCGCCTCGAGAAGCCGCGCACCGACGGCCGGGTGGAACGCCTGATGGTCGTCGAGGTCGAGGGCTTCAACTGGAACTGCCACCAGCACATCACCCCGCGCTACTCCGAGGAGGAGCTGGAGACGGCCCTGGGCCCCGTCCGCGCCCGCATGGACGCCCTGGAACAGGAGAACGCCCGCCTGCGCGCCCGCCTCGCCGAACTCGGCGGGACGGACTGACCGACCCGGCCCGGGGTGCGGCACACCACGGCGCGCACCCCGGAGCGCCCGGTCTCCTCGGCCGCCGCCCGCCTACCGCGGGTGCCCCACCGTGGGCGGCCTGCCGCCGCCCGTGAGGGACCGGCGGACGAAGCCGATCACTCCCGTCGCGGCGGCGGTCCCGGCGAGGCTGCCGAGGGCCACCAGTCCCACGCCGATCACGAACAGGCCGCTGGCCTCGTCGGACCAGTCGCAGTACGCGGCGGCGGTCAGGCCCGCCGAGGTGCCGAGGACGGCGGCGAGCGGGTGACGGCGGGCGGTGGCCCAGTACACCGGCGCCAGCTGGGTGACGACCAGCCCGAGGATCTGCCAGGCCTGGTAGGGGCCGGTCGTCGTGCCGTCGGCCTGTACGTCCGGTCGCCCGTCCCAGCCCAGCCAGGCGGCCCACGCGAGGGGCGCGACCACGGCCGGCGCGAGAACCGGCAGCAGGCGCGAAGCGGCGCGAGCCGGTGTCTTCGGTCCTTTTCGCATACCCCCACCGTCGCCCCGCGCGCCGCCTTCCGCACAGAGCACGCGTACTCAGCCGCACCCGAGTACATGCCCGGGTACGTCCCCGGGTACCTGGGCCGGTGCCGCCCGGGCGCACGGCCGGGTCCCGGGCTCCGCACGGCCGGGATCTAGGCTTCCCCCAGGAGGAGATTCGCTTCGTCAGTGCGGTCTGTTGAAATGAAGGAAGCCCCGTTGAACTTCTGGTCGCTCTACAGCCACGGCTTCGCACGCATCGCCGCGTGCACGGGCCACACCGTCATCGCCGACCCGCACGCCAACGCCGAAGCGGTCCTGCGCCAGGCCCGCCGGTGCGCGGACGAGGGCGTCGCCGTAGCCGTCTTCCCCGAGCTGGGCCTGACCGGCTACTCCATCGAGGACCTGCTGCTCCAGGACGCCCTGCTCGACCAGGTCGAAGCGGCGCTCCACACGGTCGTGGCCGGCTCGGCCGAACTGCTGCCCGTCCTGGTCGTGGGCGCCCCGCTGCGCCACCGCCACCGGATCTACAACTGCGCGGTGATCGTCCACCGGGGCCGTGTCCTCGGCGTCGTGCCGAAGTCGTACCCGCCGAACTACCGCGAGTTCTACGAACGCCGGCAGATCGCCGACGGCCACGACGAGCGGGGCGGCACCATCGTCGTCGCCGGCGCCGAGGTGCCGTTCGGCGTGGACCTGCTGTTCGCGGCCGAGGACGTCCCCGGGCTGGTGCTGCACACCGAGATCTGCGAGGACATGTGGGTGCCGGTGCCGCCCAGCGCGGAGGCCGCCCTGGCCGGGGCCACCGTGCTGGTCAACCTCTCCGGCAGCCCGATCACCGTCGGCCGGGCCGAGGACCGCGCCCTGCTGTGCCGCTCGGCGTCCTCCCGCTGCCTCGCCGCCTACGTCTACGCGGCGGCCGGCCTCGGCGAGTCCACCACCGACCTGTCCTGGGACGGGCAGACCATGATCTACGAGAACGGGGTGCTGCTCGCCGAGTCCGAGCGCTTCCCGGCCGGCGACCAGTGCGCCGTCGCCGACGTCGATCTGGACCTGCTGCGGCAGGAGCGGCACCGGATGGGCACCTTCGACGACAACCGCCGGGCGCACGCCGCGCGGACCGGGGACTTCCGGACCGTCGCCTTCGAGCTGGCCCCGCCGCTCACCGACCTCGGGCTGCGCCGCCGCGTCGAGCGGTTCCCGTTCGTGCCCGCCGACCCCGACCGGCTCGCCCTGGACTGCTACGAGGCGTACAACATCCAGGTCGCCGGCCTCCAGCAGCGGCTGGCGGCCATCGGCGGGCCCAAGGTCGTCATCGGTGTCTCCGGCGGCCTCGACTCCACGCACGCGCTGATCGTCGCCGCCCGGGCGATGGACCGAGCGGGCCGGCCGCGCAGCGACATCCTCGCCTTCACCCTGCCCGGCTTCGCCACCAGCGACCACACCAAGGACAACGCGCACAAGCTGATGCGCGCCCTCGGCGTCACCGCCGCCGAGCTGGACATCACGCCGACCGCCCGGCTGATGCTGAAGGAGATCGGCCACCCCTTCGCCTCCGGCGAGCCGGTCTACGACGTCACCTTCGAGAACGTCCAGGCGGGCCTGCGCACCGACTACCTGTTCCGGCTGGCCAACCAGCGCGGCGGCATCGTGCTGGGCACCGGCGACCTCTCCGAGCTGGCGCTCGGCTGGTCCACGTACGGCGTCGGCGACCAGATGAGCCACTACAACGTCAACTCCGGGGTGCCGAAGACCTTCATCCAGCACCTGATCCGCTGGGTCGTCTCCAGCGGCCAGTTCGACGACGAGACCGGCAAGGTGCTGACCGCGATCCTGGACACCGAGATCAGCCCCGAGCTGGTGCCGGGCGAGGAGCTGCAGTCCACCGAGTCCAAGATCGGCCCGTACGCGCTGCACGACTTCACCCTCTTCCACGTGCTGCGCTACGGCTTCCGGCCCTCCAAGATCGCCTTCCTGGCCTGGCACGCCTGGCACGACCCGGCCGCCGGCGCCTGGCCGCCCGGCTTCCCCGAGGCCAAGCGGGGGGCGTACGACCTGGCGGAGATCCGGCACTGGCTGGAGGTGTTCTGCCGCCGCTTCTTCGCGTTCTCGCAGTTCAAGCGCTCGGCGATGCCGAACGGCCCCAAGGTCTCGGCCGGCGGCTCGCTCTCCCCGCGCGGCGACTGGCGCGCCCCGTCCGACGGCAACGCGGAGTCCTGGCTGCGCGACCTGGCCCGCTTCGACTTCGAGGCGGCGGGCCGCTAGCCACCCTCGCTGGAACCGCGCGTCCGCTTCGGCCACTCTTTCCCCCCGTGGCGAGCGTTCCGTATCAAGGGGGGCCGGGAGGCCCGCAGGCGCACATGGTGGTGTGCGGTGACGACGGGCTCGCGCACCGGCTGGCCGCCGAGTTGCGCGGGGTCTACGGCGAGCAGGTCACCCTGGTCGTACCGCCCGACCGGCGCACCGCCCGGCCCCCCGTGGTCGGCCGGGCCCGGGCCGCGTCGGCGGCGCTGTTCGACCGGGTGGTCAGCGCCGCGGTGGGGACGGTGGGCCGGGCGGGCGGAACCGGGCAGCCCACCGGCGCGGCCACCGGGTGGCGCCCGGACGGCGAGGCGGTCATGGAGGCCGCCGAACCGACCGAGGCGGTGCTCGCGGAGGCCGGGGTGGCACGGGCCGCCGCGCTGGCCCTCGTGTACGACGACGACGAGACCAACATCCGGGCCGCGCTGACCGCCCGCCGGCTCAACCCCCGGCTGCGGCTGGTCCTGAGGCTGTACAACCGGCGGCTCGGCCAGCACATCGAGGACCTCCTCGACCAGGCGGCCGCGCTGGCCGCCGGGGGCGGACAGGACGGCCCGGGCCCCGGCCCGGAGGCGTCCACGACCGTGCTGTCCGACGCCGACACCGCCGCGCCCGCGCTCGCGGCCACCGCCGTCGCCGGCACCGGCAGGGTCATCCAGACCGAGGGGCTGCTGCTGCGGGCCGTGGAACGGCCGCTGGCCGGCGCGGAGGGGGCCGGCCCCGGCCCCGGCCTGTGCACGCTCGCGCTGCTGTCCGGCGGGGAGCAGCCGCCGCTCCTGCTCCCGGGCGACGAGGAGGTGCGGCAGGCAGCCGGACGGCACGCCGTGGTGCTGGAGCACGTCTCCTCCCCCACGGACGCGGAATCCGCCGCGCCCGCCCGCCGGCTGACCGGCGTCATGCCGCTGGCCTCGCTCTTCTCCCGGCGGCTGCGGTGGTCGCTGGCCGGGCTGGTCGGCTGCGTGGTCGCCCTCGCCGTCACCCTGTGGCTGGTCACCGGCATCCATCCGCTGCGCGCCTGCTACATCACCCTGCTCGACCTGTTCGCCATCGACGACCCGGCGCTCGAGGAACCCCTCGGCCGCCAGGTCCTGCAACTGCTGTCCGCACTCGTCGGACTGCTCCTGCTGCCGGTGCTGCTGGCCGCCGGACTGGAGGCGCTCGGCACCTTCCGCACCGCCTCCACCCTGCGCAGGCCGCCGCGCGGGCTGAGCGGACACGTGGTGCTGCTCGGACTCGGCAAGATCGGCACCCGGGTGCTGACCCGGCTGCGCGAGCTGAACGTCCCCGTCGTGTGCGTCGAGTCCGACCCCGAGGCACGCGGCCTGGCCACCGCCCGGCGGCTGCGGGTGCCGGTGGTCCTCGGCGACGTCACCCAGGAAGGCGTCCTGGAGGCGGCCCAGATCCACCGGGCGCGGACCCTGCTCGCGGTGACCAGCGCCGACACCACCAACCTGGAGGCCGTCCTCTACGCCCGCACGGTCCGCCCCGACCTGCGGGTGGTGCTGCGCCTGTACGACGACGACTTCGCCACCGCCGTCTACCGCACCCTGCGCGCCGCCCACCCGCACGCCCTGACCCGCAGCCGCAGCGTCACCCACCTGGCCGCCCCCGCGTTCGCCGGGGCGATGCTCGGCCGGCAGGTCCTCGGCGCGATCGCGGTGGAGCGCCGCGTCCTGCTCTTCGCCGCGGTCGACGTCGACGGCCACCCCCAGCTGGAGGGCCACACCCTGAACGAGGCCTCCCGCACCGGCTCCTGGCGCGCCCTGACCCGTCTGGGCCACCCGGACACGCCCTCCGACCACGTGCTGGAGAAGGGGGACCGCGTGGTCGTGGCGGCGACCCGCAGGGGCCTGGCGGAACTGCGCTGACCGGTCGGAGGGCCCGGCTGAGGGGGGTTCACCCGGCCGGGCCCGCCCCGGGCCGGGGGCGACGGCGCGCGATCACGCCGGCAAGTGCCGTGCCGCGAAGTCCAGTTCCAGTGCGACCTGCTTGATGCGCTCGCCGACCACCAGGGAGCCGTGGCCCGCGTCGTAGCGGTAGACCTCGTGGACCGCGGCGCGGGCTTCCAGCCTCTTGACGTAGTTGTCGATCTGGCGGATCGGGCAGCGGGGGTCGTTGACGCCCGCCGAGATGTAGACCGGGGCCTTGACCCGGTCGACGTAGGTGAGCGGGGAGGACGCGGCGAAGCGGTCCGGGACCTCCTCCGGGGTGCCGCCCAGCAGGGTGCGGTCCATGGCCTTCAGGGACTCCATCTCGTCGTGGTACGCCGTGACGTAGTCCGCGACCGGGACGACCGCGATGCCGAGCGCCCAGGCGTCCGGCTGGGTGCCGACGCCGAGCAGGGTCAGGTAGCCGCCCCAGGACGCGCCCGTGAGGACCATGCGGCCGGGATCGGCGAGGCCCGAGGAGACCGCCCAGTCCCGGACCGCGGCCACGTCCTCCAGCTCGATCAGGCCCACCCGGTGCTTGAGGGCGTCGGTCCAGGCGCGGCCGTAGCCGGTGGAGCCCCGGTAGTTGACGCGGACCACCGCGTACCCGTGGTCGACCCAGGCCGCCGGGCCCGCCGCGAAGGAGTCGCTGTCGTGCCAGGTCGGGCCGCCGTGCAGGTCGAAGACGGTGGGCAGGGGGCCCGTGGCACCGGCCGGCTTCTGGACGAGGGCGTGGATGCGGCCGCCGGGCCCCTCCACCCACACGTCCTCCACCGGCACCGACGGCGGGCACGCCATGCCCGGGGGATCCAGCACCACACCGCCGGCCGTGGACCGCACCGCGGGCGGCTCGGCGGCCGACGACCACAGGTACTCCACGCTGCCGTCCGGGCGGGCCGTCGCCCCGGAGACCGTGCCGGGCGGGGTCGGGATGCGGGTCAGCCCGCGGGTCGCCAGGTCGTACCGGAACAGTTCGCTGCGGGCCTCGAAGCCGTGCACGACGAGCAGGGCCGAACCGTCCGGGTACCACTCGGCGCCGACGTCGCCCGGCAGGTCCAGCGCCAGCTCGGTCTCCTCGCCCGTCGCCACGTCCCACACCATCGGCTCCCAGCGGCCCCGGCGCTGGTGCCCGACGAGCAGCCGGGTGTCGCCGTCGACCGGGGCGAAGCCCAGCACCTCCAGGCCCAGTTCCTCGACGCCGCCCTTGGTGTCGTCCAGCTCGGCGACCGTCGTGCCGTCCGGGCGGAGCACCCGCAGGGCGGCGTGCATGGCGTCGCCGTGCTCGGTGTGCTCGACCGCGATCAGCGAGCCGTCGTGCGAGAGGTCGCCGACGCCCGCCGACTCGCGGTGCCGGTAGATCTCCACCGGCTCCGCGCCCTCGCGCGCCAGGTGGATCGTCGTACCGTCGTCGTCCGTGGAGCGGCCCACGACCGCCGTGCGGCCGTCGCGGGACAGGGCCAGGCCGGCCGGGTAGGACGGGGCGAGGCCGGGCACGGCCGGCTCGTCGGGGCCGCCCGCGAAGGGCTGGCGGCGCCAGATGCCGAACTCGTCGCCGTCCTTGTCGTCGAACCACCAGATCCACGCGCCGTCCGGGGAGAGCACGCCGTCCGTCGTGCCGTTCGGCCGGTCCGTCGCCTGCCGCTGCTCGCCCGTCGCGCGGTCCCAGGCGTACAGCTCGTACGTCCCCGTCGCGTTCGACACGAACAAGGCGCGGTCGGGCGCGTCCTCCGCCCAGTCGGGCAGGGAGACCCGCGGCGCCCTGAACCGCTTCTCCCAGTCCGGCATGTCCGGTGCGTCCGGTGTCCTGTTTTCGCTCGTGTCGCCAGTCATGCGCCCATACTGCCTGGCCGAACCGACAATTGGGTGGCGGGTGCGCGCAGCCTGTGGATAACTTCTCGGCCATGAGCGTTTCCGCCGACTCCTCGCCCGTGCACGACGGGTCCCCGTCCGACGGCCCCTCGTCCGACGGATCCTCTCCGGCCGCCCCGCGGGACACACTCCCCCACGGCTCCGTCCCCGAGGGGTGGCGGGAGGACAACCGGGCCCTGTGGGACGAGCGCGTGCCCCTCCATGTCGCCGGCCCCTTCTACGACCTCGCCGGCTTCCGCACCCGCCGGGACGACCTGCGCGACTTCGAGACGGCGGAGGTCGGCGACGTCACCGGCAGAACACTCCTGCACCTGCAGTGCCACATCGGCACCGACACCCTCTCCTGGGCCCACCGGGGCGCCGCCCGCGTCGTCGGCCTGGACTTCTCCGCACCCGCCGTGGAGGCGGCCCGCGCCCTCGCGGCGGACCTCGGCTACGGCCCCGAGCGGGCGGCCTTCGTCACCGGTGACGTGTACGACGCGCCCGGGGTCGTGCCCGAACCGTCGTACGACATCGTCTACACCGGGCTCGGTGCCCTGTGCTGGCTGCCGGACATCCGGCGCTGGGCCGAGACGGCGGCCTCCCTGGTCGCGCCGGGCGGCTTCCTGTACCTCGCCGAGTTCCACCCGCTCACCGAGTCCCTGGACGACGAGACCGGCACCCGGATCGTGCGCGACTACTTCGCCCGGGACGCGCAGGTGTGGAACGAACCGGGCACCTACGCCGACCTGGACGCCGCCACCGTCCACAACCGCAGCGTGGAGTGGCAGCACACCCTCGGGGACGTCGTCTCCGCGCTCGCCGCGACCGGACTGCGCGTGGAGTTCCTGCACGAGCACGACGTCTCGCTCTTCCCGCGCTTCGAGAACTTCGAGGTCCGCGACGGCTACCACCGCTTCCCGGCCGGCCACCCCCGCGTCCCGCTGATCTACTCGCTGAAGGCGAGCAGGAGCGACTGAGTCCGGAGACGGGCCGCCGGGAGCCGGTCCAAGAGCCGCCCCGCGCCCCGGGACCCGGAGCGGGCGCCGTACCGTGGAGGGCGTGTACCGCTTTCTGCTGACACCCCGCTGGTGGGGCATCAACGTCTTCGTGCTGCTCGCCATCCCGTTCTGCGTGTTCATGGGGTCGTGGCAGCTGAGCCGGTTCGAGGGGCGCGTGGCGGACCACCGCACCGCGACCGAGCAGGCGACCTCCGGCCGCGGCGAGGCCGCGCGCCCGCTGGACTCGATGCTGCCCGTCGACAAGAGCACCTCGGGCCGGCGGGTCACGGCGAGCGGGCACTACGGCAGGCAGCTGCTGGTGCCCGGCCGGGAGCTGGACGGCAAGCGCGGCTTCTACGTCCTCACCCTGCTGCGCACCGACTCCGGCAAGGCGCTGCCCGTGGTCCGGGGCTGGCTGCCCGGCACGGCGGACCCGGCGAAGGCCCCCGCCCCGCCCGCCGGCGAGGTCACCGTCACCGGCGCGCTCCAGGCGTCCGAGACCCCGGGGGACAACGGGGTCAGCGCGCAGGGCGGGCTGCCGGCCGGGCAGACGGCGGCGATCAGCTCGGCGTCGCTCGTCAACCTGGTGCCGGACCGGCTGTACGACGCGTGGGTGACGCTGGACAAGGGCGAGGCCGGGATGAAGGCCGTGCCCGCGACCGCGCCGACCGGTACGGGGCTGGACCTGAAGGCGTTCCAGAACCTCGGTTACACCGGCGAGTGGTTCGTCTTCGCGGGGTTCGTGGTGTTCATGTGGTTCCGGTTGCTGCGGCGGGAGCTGGAGTTCCAGCGGGACGCGGCGCTGGGCCTGGTGCCGGAGGACGCGGAGCGCACCCCGGTCCCGAGCGGCTGACCCGGCGGACCCGGGGCCGGCCGGGAGGGCTCACGCCCCCGCCAGCAGCCCCGTGTAGTACACCGTCCCCGCGCACGCCCCCGGCACCACCGCGGTCGCCGCCGGTGCGCCGCCCTGAGCCGTGTGGGTGACCGCGACGCTGCCGTCGGCCGTGCCGTCCTCGGTGACCAGCTGGGTGGTCACGCCCGGCGTCCCGGTGCTGGTGTCGGTCGTCCCGCCGGTCGCGCCCGCCTCCTGGGTCGGCGTCGGGTCGGGGGACGGGCCGCCCGTGTCGGAACTCCCGCCGGTGCTGCCGCCCGCGGCCGGGCAGGTCTCGGAGGGCACGAAGGCGAACTTCTCCTCGTACGCCGCTCCGGGCTGCAGGACCAGTGAGGCGACCTCCAGGGAGGGGTCGGGCAGGGCCGCCGCCGCGTCCCCGGCCGAGTGCCGCACGGCGCCGATCTTGGCCGGATCGGCGGCGCCTTGGGCCGACGGGGCGACGCTGCCGGGGCCGGTCACCTTGCAGGCCGCGGCGGAGACGTTGACGACGCGGAAGGTGCCGTAGACCACGCCCGCGGAGTCGGGGGCGTTCACGGTGCCGGTGGCGGAGCCGAGCCGGCCCGGCGAGCACGGCGCGATGCCGGCGGGGGCGGTGGCGGTGGGCTGGGTTCCGGCCGGGGTGCCGGGGCGGTGACCGTCCTCGTGGTCCTTCCCGCCCTCGGGCCTGTCCGTCTCCTTGCCGGGCTTGACCTCGGTGCTCGGGGTGTCCTTCTTGTCGTCCTTGCCGGCGGTGCCCTTGTCCTTGCCGTGGCCGGTGCCGCCCTGGGCCTGCGAGGTCTGGCCGGCCATCGCGGTGTTGGGGTCGGAGCCGCCGGCGTGGGAGACGTGCACCAGGGCGGGGATCGCGGTGCCGATGAACAGGGCCGCCGCCGCCACGCCGACCACCGCCTGGCGCTTGCGGGCCCGGCGCGCGGGGACCGCCCGGCGCAGGTGCTCCAGGGTGCCGCCGCGCGGTTCGATGTCGTCCACCGCCGTGTGCAGCAGGCGGCGCAGGGCCAACTCGTCCGAGTCGAGTCCGTCGAGGCCGTCCGGTGAGTCGGTGACCGGGCCGGGCCCCTCGGGGCCCTTGCCGTCGGGGCCGTGGTTCACAGTTCCGTTCCCAGCGTGCGTTGGCGTGTGCGGTTGCCCGTGGTGGCGCGTCGGCTCGTGCCAGGCGTAGGGCTCGTGACGTTCATGGGAGTCGCCCCCTTCGGCGCGGTCGCTCATGCCGGCGTCCTCATGGCCACCCGCAGCGCGGCGATGCCCCGTGAGCCGTACGCCTTGACCGAGCCGAGGGATATGCCGAGCGTCTCGGCGACCTGGGCCTCGGTCATGTCCGCGAAGTACCGCAGCACGAGCACCTCGCGCTGGCGGCGCTGCAGGCCCTTCATCGCCTGGATGAGGTCCCGCCGCTCCAGCTGGTCGTAGGCCCCCTCCTCCGCGCTCGCCGCGTCGGGCATCGGCTTGGAGAGCAGCTTCAGACCGAGGATGCGGCGGCGCAGCGTGGACCGGGAGAGGTTGACGACCGTCTGCCGCAGGTAGGCGAGGGTCTTCTCGGGGTCGCGGACGCGCTTGCGGGCCGAGTGGACGCGGATGAACGCCTCCTGGACGACGTCCTCGCAGGAGGCGGTGTCGTCGAGGAGGAGGGCGGCGAGACCCAGCAGCGAGCGGTAGTGCGCCCGGTAGGTCTCGGTGAGGTGGTCGACGGTGGTCCCGGCGGCCTCGGCCGTCACGGCACCGGGCAGCTCCTCGGCACCGTCACGCTGACTGGGTATGCGGGCGGGCCGCGCTGCGGGCATGGGCGCGATCACCGGCATGCCGCCGGACGCGCGGGGCCGGAGCGCCGCGGGAGGCCGCAGGGCCGTGCCGCCGCGGGCCACACTGAGTTCGAGTACCTCTGCCACGCCAGTTGGACACGTCTGCCCCCTCGGGGGTTGTACGTGTCCGACGTCACATGTGCGACGACCGGCCGGGCCTCAAGTGCCGTCATGCGTCCCGCTCTTCCCTTATGTCCCATTTGAACGGGCGTCCCCACGCCCCGATCACGGCGTCCCCACGCCAGGATCATCACGTCCCCAGGTCCCGCAAGGGTGACCGCAAAGACGCTCCCCGCCCTCCGTACGGTTGCGGAAGACGGGGAGGGAAATCCTCTGCCGCCAAGAGGGACGGTTCAAGTGGTTTGGACCATGCTCCCGGCCACACTTCTTACCCGGATCCTACAAAGCGTCAGACGCGGCCGGCCGCCCCGCCCGGCTCCCCGCCGGCCGGACCGGCCAGCAGCTCCGCGAGCTGCACGCAGTTCAGCGCCGCGCCCTTGCGCAGGTTGTCGCCGCACACGAAGAACTCCAGCGCGGCCGGGTCGTCCAGGGACCGGCGCAGACGGCCCACCCAGGCCGGGTCGGTGCCCACCACGTCGGCCGGGGTGGGGAACTCGCCGGCGGCCGGATCGTCGCACAGCACCACGCCCGGCGCGGTCGCGAGGATCTCCCGGGCGCCGTCCACCTCCACCTCGCGCTGGAAGCGGGCGTGCACGGTCAGCGCGTGGGTGGTGATCACCGGCACCTGGACGCAGGTCACGGCGACCGGCAGCGCCGGCAGGCCGAGGATCCGGCGGGTCTCCTCGCGCACGGCCAGCTCCTGCGCCGACCGGCCGTCCGCCCGGGGCGGCCCGGTCCACGGGACGACGTTCAGCGCGACCGGCTCCGGGAAGGGCCCGGTGGCGTCCCCGACGGCCCGCCTGAGGTCGCCCGGCCGGGTGCCCAGCTCGGTCCCGGCCACCAGGGCCAGCTGGGCCCGCAGGGCGTCCACCCCGGCCCGCCCGGCCCCGCTCGCCGCCTGGTACGACGAGACCACCAGCTCGCGCAGGCCGTACTCGGCGTGCAGCGCCCCCAGGGCGACGATCATCGTCAGGGTGGCGCTGTCGGGGCTCGCGACGATCCCGCGCGGGCGGGAGCGCAGGGCGTGCGGATTGACCTCGGGCACCACGAGCGGCACGTCCGGGTCGTCCCGGAAGGCACCGGAGTTGTCGACGACGGCCGCGCCGCGCGCGGCGGCGACCGGTGCCCAGGCGGCGGCGACGTCCGCGGGGACGTCGAACAGCGCGATGTCGACGCCGTCGAAGGCGTCCTCCGTCAGGGCCGTCACCTCGACCTCCACCCCGCGCACGGTCAGCTTGCGGCCGGCCGAGCGCGGGGAGGCGAGCAGCCGGATCTCGCCCCAGACGTCGGCGCGCTGGGACAGGATCCGGAGCACGACCGTGCCGACGGCCCCGGTCGCTCCCACGACCGCGAGCGTCGGCCTGCCGGTCATCGGCCCGTACCCCGGCTCATCGGCCGGTGCCTCCGTAGACGACGGCCTCGTCGGAGTCGGAGTCGAGCCCGAAGGCGGTGTGCACGGCGCGGACCGCCTCGGGCACGTCGTCGGCGCGGGTGACGACCGAGATGCGGATCTCGGAGGTCGAGATCAGCTCGATGTTCACGCCCGCGTTGCTCAGCGCCTCGAAGAAGGCGGCGGTGACGCCCGGGTTGGTCTTCATGCCGGCGCCGACCAGGGAGATCTTGCCGATCTGGTCGTCGTAGCGCAGCGAGTCGAAGCCGATGCCGGGGCGGTTGCGCTCCAGGGCGTCGATCGCCTTGCGGCCCTCGGTCTTCGGCAGGGTGAAGGAGATGTCCGTCAGCCCGGTGGCGGCGGCGGACACGTTCTGCACGACCATGTCGATGTTGACCTCGGCATCGGCGATGGTCCGGAAGATCGCGGCGGCCTCACCCGGCTTGTCCGGCACGCCGACGACCGTGATCTTGGCCTCGGAGGTGTCGTGCGCGACACCGGAGATGATGGCCTGCTCCACCTTCTTGTCCCCAATCGGCTCACTGCTGACCCATGTGCCCTGCAGTCCGCTGAAGGAGGACCGGACATGGATCGGGATGTTGTAGCGGCGGGCGTACTCCACACAGCGGTGGAGCAGCACCTTGGACCCGGACGAGGCGAGCTCCAGCATGTCCTCGAAGGAGATCCAGTCGATCTTCCGGGCCTTCTTCACCACACGCGGGTCGGCGGTGAACACGCCGTCGACGTCGGTGTAGATCTCGCAGACCTCGGCGTCGAGCGCGGCGGCGAGCGCCACGGCCGTCGTGTCGGACCCGCCGCGCCCCAGCGTGGTGATGTCCTTCTTGTCCTGGCTGACGCCCTGGAAGCCCGCGACGATGGCGATGTTGCCCTCGTCCAGGGCGGTGCGGATCCGGCCCGGCGTGACGTCGATGATCCGGGCTTTGTTGTGGACCGAGTCGGTGATGACGCCTGCCTGGCTGCCGGTGAAGGACTGCGCCTCGTGCCCCAGGTTTTTGATCGCCATCGCCAGCAGGGCCATGGAGATCCGCTCTCCGGCGGTCAGCAGCATGTCGAACTCCCGCCCGGCAGGCATCGGAGACACCTGCTCGGCGAGATCGATCAGCTCGTCCGTCGTGTCGCCCATCGCGGAAACGACGACGACAACCTGGTTGCCGTTCTTCTTCGCTTCCACGATCCGCTTGGCGACGCGCTTGATGCCCTCGGCATCGGCTACGGAGGAGCCTCCGTACTTCTGCACGACAAGGCCCACGTGCGCTCCTCGCTCGGTTCGTTTGTGTCGGCTCAGTCTAACGAGCGTCCGAATTCCACCACCCTGCTCCCGCATGGTGAGACATCGTCCGCTCCCGTCCGACCCTGCCCAGCGCGCGGCACCCCACTCCGAAAGTGCCCCGGCTCACAGCCGGCCGCGGCCGCTACGGCGCCGGCCGGATGCCCAGCGGAGCGCCGATCTCCTCGGCCATGACCCGGCCCGCCTCGAACTCCAGCGTCTCGTCGCCGATGTCGGCCTGGTCGGTGTCCAGGCCGTCCAGCTCCTCCAGGGGCTGGTTCAGCCGGACGTGGATGAGGACGGACTGCAGGGCGCGCAGCACCGCCGAGGCCGTCCCTCCCCAGTTGGAGAAGTACGAGAACTGCCACCACCACAGGGCCTCGGTGGTGCGGCCCGCGCGGTAGTGGGCCATGCCGTGCCTCAGGTCGGTGATGATGTCGGCGAGGTCGTCGGAGATCCGGGCCGGCACGGGCGCCTTGCGGGGCTCGTACGGGTCGAAGACCTCGGAGTAGACGTCGACCGGGTCCAGCAGCCGGGCGAAGTTCTCCCGCAGCTCGTCCACGTCCGGCTCGGGGCCCGGGTCCGGCTCGTAGCGCTCGTCGGGGACGAAGTCCTCGTGGGCGCCCAGCCGGCCGCCGGCCAGCAGCAGCTGGGAGACCTCCAGGAGGAGGAAGGGGACCGCCGAGCCGGGCTCGGCACCCCTGGCCACCTCCGTGACGGCCACCAGGAAGCTCTCCACCTGGTCCGCGATCTGCACCGCGAAGTCGTCCGGGTTCTGCGTCGTGGCGTGCAGCGTGGCGTCAGACATCTAGCAGTCGTCTCCCCTCGAAGGCGCGGCCGAGGGTCACCTCGTCCGCGTACTCCAGGTCGCCACCCACCGGGAGGCCGCTGGCCAGGCGGGTGACCTTCAGGCCCATGGGCTTGATCATGCGGGCGAGGTACGTGGCCGTCGCCTCGCCTTCCAGATTCGGGTCCGTGGCCAGGATCAGCTCCGTGACCGTCCCGTCGGCCAACCGCGCGAGAAGTTCCCGTATACGCAGGTCGTCGGGTCCGACGCCCTCGATGGGGCTGATCGCGCCGCCGAGCACGTGGTACCGGCCGCGGAACTCACGCGTGCGCTCGATCGCGACGACGTCCTTCGGTTCCTCCACCACACAGATGACGGCGGGGTCGCGGCGCGGGTCGCGGCAGATGCCGCACAGCTCCTCCTGCGCCACGTTGCCGCAGGTGGCGCAGAAACGCACCTTCGCCTTGACCTCCAGCAGGGCGTGCGCCAGCCGCTTCACGTCGGCCGGTTCCGCCTGCAGGACGTGGAAGGCGATCCGCTGCGCGCTCTTGGGACCGACGCCGGGCAGCCGCCCCAGTTCGTCGATGAGGTCCTGGACCACGCCTTCGTACAACGGACTGCCTTTCCTGGAGACCTTTCGGTACGTACCGTAGTTGCCTTCCGCCTCCGCCCGGAAGGCGGCGGGTCGGGCCGGGTCAGAACGGCAGGCCCGGGATGCCGCTGCCGCCGCCCAGCCCCTGCGCCAGCGGGCCGAGCTTCTGCTGCTGGAGCGTCTGCGCGTTCTGGTTGGCCGCCTGGACCGCCGCCAGGATCAGGTCGGCGAGGGTCTCGGTGTCCTCCGGGTCCACGGCCTTCGGGTCGATCTTCAGCGCGCGCAGCTCGCCGGCGCCGGTCACGGTGGCCTTCACCAGGCCGCCGCCCGCCTGCCCGTCGACCTCGGTGCTCGCCAGTTCCTCCTGCGCCCGCGCCAGGTCCTGCTGCATCTTCTGGGCCTGCTGGAGCAACTGCTGCATGTTGGGCTGGCCACCGGGGATCACGATCAGCTCCTCGCCGTCTTCCGGGTCGTCGTCTCCGACGTTTTCTCAGTCGTCAACGAGCCTACGTGGTCCACGCGGTCCCCGCCCTGCCACTCTTTCGAGTGAGAAAGACGGCTGTCCTATACCTGATCAAGGCCCTCTTCCGGGCGGAAAAGCGGGGAAACCTCCCTCTCCGCCACCCGTTGGGCGGTAGGAAGGTGGCCGCGCGTCGGCATGGAATGTCACGCAACGCGACCGGTCGTGATCAGTAGGGAGTGCCGGGTGGGTCAGCCGGAGATGCAGCCCGAGGGTCCGCCTCAGGACGGGCGGGGCGAGGGCGCGGCCGGGCTGCGGCCGGGCGATCTGACCGGGCGGACGTTCCCGCTCGGGGACTGGGGCGAACCCGCCGAGCGGCTGGACGAGCTGTACCGCTGGGTGGAGCGCCGGGGGCTGGAGACGGCCGCCTGGTACCTGCGGGACCGGTCCTGGAAGCGGCGCGGGGCGCGCGCGCTGCGGATCACCACGGCGGCCGGCGCGGTGGCCGGGGCGGCGCTGCCGCTGCTGGACCTCACCGGGGTGGCCGCCGGGGCGGCGCCCTGGGGTTGCCTGGCACTGCTGCTCGCGGGGGCCGGTGTGGGGGTCGACCGCTTCTTCGGGTGCACGTCCGGCTGGATGCGGGACGTGGCCACCGCCCAGGCGGTGCAGCGGCGGCTCCAGGCGTTGCAGTTCGACTGGGCGGCGGAGAGCGTGCGCGAGGTGCTGGGCCCGGCGGAGGGCACGGCGAGCGAGGCGGCCGAGCGGTGCCTGACGGTGCTGCGCCGCTTCTCCGAGGACATCGCGGAGCTGGTGCGCGCGGAGACGACCGACTGGATGGCGCAGTTCGGCGCGGGCCCGGCCCCGCTGGGCCCGCAGACGGCGGTGGCCACCGTGCCCCGGCAGGAGACGGGCGGCGCGGGCGGGGGGCGCTTCCCGCTGCCGCCGGCGAGCGGCAGCCGCCCCAACATGCCGAGGCAGCGCCCCCCGGAGCCGCGCTGACCCTCAGCCGCAGAGCTTCATCCCCTCCGGGGTCCAGCACGGCACGTGTCCGTGCGTGCGGATGATCCCCTGCCCGTTGCCCCGGGACAGATACGTCAGGAAGCCGGACGTCAGCGAGTCGGCGGGCGGGCTGCCGTAGGTGTAGGCGTACTCGACCTCCCGGTACGGGTAGGCGCTGCGGCCGTGCTCGATCGCGTCCACGGACGGCGTGCCGCCGTCGAGACCCAGCACCCGCACGCCCTTCGCCCGCAGGGCCAGGTTCAGCTCGCTGTAGCCGACGGCGCCGGGCAGCCGGGCCACCTGCGCCAGCACCTGGTCGGTGGAGTCCAGCTCACAGCGGGTCACCGGCGCCGCCGGATCGTCCTTGTGGACGCAGTCGACGGAGGAGTTCGCCGGCTCGCCCCGCCCCAGCACCCGCCGCTGGAAGACCTGCCGGGTGCCGGAGCCGGCGTCCCGGCTGACCAGGTGGACCGGCACCGGACGCCCGCCGAGCCGCGACCAGCTGCGGATCTCCCCCCGGTACAGCCGGCGCGCGTCGGCGGTGGACAGGCCGCGCACCCCCACGTCCTCGTGGGCGACGAGCGCGAACACCGACAGCGCGACGCGGGTCTCCCGCAGCTCGGGCATGTCCCCGGGCTTGGGCCCGTCGGAGAAGGCGACGACCGCCGGCGCCCCCTTGCCCCCGGCCGCCGCCCCGGCCGCCGCGAGCTTCCGTATGCCGGCGGTGGATCCGTGCACGTCCACCTCGACGGCCGAGCCCGCGCAGTCCTCCTCGTACTCCCTCGCCGCCTCGCGCAGCACCGGGGCGAAGGCCGTCGACCCGATGACGGTCAGCGTGCCCCGCTCGCAGCCGGCCGGCGGCGGGCTGTCGTCGCGGGCCACGACGATGCCCGCGAGGGTCATCACGCACACCGTGAGCATGACGGTGATCAGCCGGGCGGCGCGGCTGAACAGGGGCGGCTTGACGTCCGGGGTGGCGCTGCGGTTGGGATGGACCTCGCCCTCCCGGATGCCGCCGCTCAGCCGGATCTCCCGGCCCACGTCCCCGCCGGACAGCAGGACCAGCAGCTTGAAGTGGTCGCCCCGGTTGAGGGGGACGCGCGGGATGCGCAGGGTGTTGTCCTCGTAGCCGAAGCCGCGCTCGGCGGTGAAGTGGTCCATCAGGTGGCCGGTCCCGCCGGGCTGGGTCACCGAGACGCCCCGGATGGTCCGGTCCGTGAACACCGCGGTGAGACCGTGCCGTTCGGGGCCGGTGTAGTCGTCGCGGTCGATGCCCTGCGAGCCGTCGTTCTCCACGCGCAGCAGGACGAGCGTGGCGTCCTCCATGCCGGGTGACTCCAGGAAGAGGCCGAGCCGCCGGTTGACCCGCCCCGACCGCGCGTCGTCCCCTATCGGGTTGTCCATCTGCACCCGGTAGCCGATCCTCCTGCGGCGCGGCACCCGGCGCTCGTACCAGACCATGCCCGCGGACGCGGCGATGCCCAGCACCGCCGTCCCCACGGCGACGACGTTCTCCGCGCTCAGCCAGTCCATGTGGGTGCCCCCGCCACTCCCCCGGAGCCGGATGATGGTGGAGTCACGGTACGGGCGTCCGCGGGCCCCGGCGGGCCCGGTCGGCGTATGTTCGCCCACCGTTCAACAACCGGGCTGCCGGGGCCGGGCGGGTCACTCCTTGCCGTACGTCAGGCTCTCCCCGCCGCTCGCCTTGGCCCGCTTCAGCCGCCCGTCCGGCAGCAGGGTGACCTCGGTGGCCTCGCCCGGGGTGCACGAGGTGGCGGGTTCCCCGGTGGTGACGGTGGACGGCCCGATCGTCAGCGGTCCGTCCTTCGCGGCCACCGCGGTCAGCTCGGCCTCGAAGACGCAGTGGTACGACCCGCCGCCCTCGGCCGGCCCGTCCGCGACCAGGGTCAGCACGGTGTCCCCCACCTCGCCCTGCCGGATGGTCAGTTCGCGGGTGCCGGTGCCGCCCGCGCCGCCGAGGGTCGCCCGCCAGGTGCCCAGGTAGGCGTCCGGGACGGCCCCGGCGGCGGACGTCCCGGAGCTGCTCGGGGTGGGCGCGGCCGACGTGGCCGTGGGGGCGGCCGAGCCGTCCTCGGGCGTCGGGGCGTGGGTGGGGGCCGTGCCGACCGTGCCGCTGCCCTGGTTCCCGGTGTCGCCGCCGTTCTTCATCAGCGCGTACACCGAGCCGCCCGCGCCCAGCGCCACGACCAGCGCGATCACG
Source organism: Streptomyces sp. NPDC104831 (assembly GCF_055583025.1). Lineage (NCBI taxonomy): Bacteria > Bacillati > Actinomycetota > Actinomycetes > Kitasatosporales > Streptomycetaceae > Streptomyces > Streptomyces sp. NPDC104831. Next base: position 81,610 of record NZ_JBVJOT010000025.1, on the reverse strand, counting down.
ACGAGCAGCGCGGTGGACCGGCCGCTGCGCGGCTCCGGCTCCGCGGGCGGGCCGGCGTCCGGCGGGCCGTACGGCGGTGTGGCGCCGAGTCCGCCGGCATAAGGCTGGTACGACGGCGACTGCGCCGCCCCGCCCCAGGCACCGGCCCCGGTCTGCTGCGGGTAGCCGTAGGCCGGGTGGGGGTGCTGCGGGTGCGGCTGGGGCTGCGGGGCCCCGTACGCCGCGCCGAACCCGGCGGGCGGCGCGGGCGGCGGGGTGCGCGGGGCGACGGAGGTGGGCGGGGGCAGGTGGCCGCCGGGCGCGGGGGCGCCGCCGTCGGAGACCGGCGCGTGCTCGGGCGATCCGTCGGCCCCGTCGACGGCCTGGAAGGACGTCCCGGCCCGGGGAGGCATCCCCCCGCCCCCGACGGACCCGCCGGTGCCGGACGCCTCCGGGGCGGGGGGCACCGCCGACGCGGAGGGCCCGGCCGTACCGCCGGGCGCGCCCGGCCAGGAAGGCGTACCCGCCCCGGCGGAGAAGGCGGAGAAAGCGGCACCGTCGGCCGCCCCCGGCCCGGCGGGGAACGCGACACCAGAGGGCGTACCCGATCCGGGAGACGCACCCGGCCCGGGAGGCGTGCCCGGTCCGGTGGACGTCCCCGGCCCGGAAGGCGCACCCGGCCCTGCGGGCACCCCCCACCCGGCGAACGCGCCCGTCCCGGCAGACGTCCCAGCCCCAGGAGGCACAGAGGGCCCAGATGGCATACCGGGCCCAGGAGGCACACCGGGCCCGGCGGGCGCGCCGTCCCCGGCGGGCGTCCCCGGCCCAGGGGCACCAGGCCCGGCGGGTGCCCCCTGCCGAGCAGACCCGTTCAGCCCCGCGGGCGCCTCCGGCCCGGAAGGCGCACCCGGTCCGGCGGTGAAAGCCGCACCGGCGGGCGCCCCCCATCCT
>NZ_JBVJOT010000025.1:55267-80583 GCF_055583025.1 Streptomyces sp. NPDC104831 | reverse complement strand
CCGGCAGGCACCCCCGCCCCCGGCCCGGAAGGCGTCCCCGACCCAGGGGCACCAAACCCTGCGGGCGACCCAGGCCCGGAAGGCGACCCCGGCCCGGCAGGCGACCCCGCTCCGGAAGGCGCACCCGGTCCGGCGGTGAAAGCCGCGCCGGCGGGCGCCCCCCAACCGGCAGGCACCCCCGCCCCCGGCCCGGAAGGCGTCCCCGACCCAGGGGCACCAAACCCTGCGGGCGACCCAGGCCCGGAAGGCGACCCCGGCCCGGAAGGCGACCCCGCTCCGGAAGGCGCACCCGGTCCGGCGGTGAAAGCCGCATCGGCGGGCGCCCCCGGTCCGGTGGGGGAAGTCGTGCGGGTGGGTCGGTCCGTGCCTGCCCCGGCCGCGCCCGGGTGCTCCCCGCCGGGTGGCGGGCCGCCGGTGGGGGCCCGGCCCGGGGCACGGTGGCTGCCGGGTCCGCCGGGGTGTTCCCCGCCGCTGGCGCCGGCGGCCTCCTCCGGGCTCTCCGCCTCCAGCAGCCGTACGGCGTGCCGGCCGAGTTGGGCGACCAGGGCGCTGGGCAGCCAGGGGTCGCGGGAGCGGCCCCCGGTGACGGTGTCCTCCACCCCGGTCCGCTCCAGGATCGCCTCCAGCGGGGGCCGGTTCGCCGGATCCTTGCGCAGGCAGTCCCGTACGAGGTCGGCGACGCCCTCCGGCACGCCCGTCAGGTCCGGCTCCTCCTGGGCGATGCGGAACATCAGCGCGTGGACCCCGCTGTCGGCGGTCCCGAAGGGCAGCGACCCGGTCGCCGCGTAGGCGAGCACGGACCCGAGGCAGAACACGTCGCACGCGGGCGTGATCCGGTCCCCGCGCACCTGCTCGGGCGCCATGAACCCGGGTGACCCGACGAGCGCACCGGTCCGGGTGAGCCCCTCCGCGCCCGAGGCCGTGGACTCCAGCGCCCGCGCGATCCCGAAGTCGATCACGCGCGGCCCGTCGATGGTGACCAGCACGTTCGACGGCTTGAGGTCCCGGTGCACGATCCCGGCCGCGTGGATGTCCTGGAGCGCCTGCGCGAGCCCCGCCGCCAGGATCCGTACCGACCGCTCGGGCAGCGCCCCGTGGTCGTGCCCGACGACCCGCTGGAGGCTGGGCCCCGCCACGTACCCGGTCGCCACCCAGGGCACCGGCGCCTCGGTGTCCGCGTCCAGCACCGGCGCCGTCCAGTACCCGCCGACCCGGCGTGCGGCGTGCACCTCCTGCCGGAACCGCGCCCGGAACTCCTCCCGCTCGGCCAGTTCCGCCCGGACGAGCTTCACCGCCACGGTCCGGCCCCGGTCCGACCGGGCCAGGTACACCCGGCCCATGCCGCCCGCGCCGAGCCGCGCCAGCAGCCGGTAGCCCCCGATCGCCGGCGGATCCCCCGGCCCCAGCTTCTCCATCCCCGCGCCGCCTTCCCCCCCATAGGTCTGCAACGCCCGACAATAGTGCGCCGGTACGACACCGGGACCGGGCCCGGTCCCACGGTTGCGCAACAGGAACGGACCGCGTCGCGAACCGGCCACCCCGGGCACCGCCCGGAACGCGCCACACCCGCACCGCGCCGCCGCCCGTCGACAATCTGTCGCGGATTCCCCCCGTCCACGGAACAAGACGCCGATATGCCTTCCGCATCGCGGACATTTACCCTCACCGGCATGACCCCTCAGCCCAGCCCCGAAGCCGGCGCCGCAGTGAAGGCCGCCGACCGTGCGCACGTCTTCCACTCCTGGTCCGCCCAGGACCTCATCGACCCGCTCGCCGTCGCCGGCGCCGAGGGGTCGTACTTCTGGGACTACGACGGCACCCGGTACCTGGACTTCACCAGCGGGCTCGTCTTCACCAACATCGGCTACCAGCACCCCAAGGTCGTCGCGGCGATCCAGGAGCAGGCCGCGAAGCTGACCACCTTCGCGCCCGCGTTCGCCGTCGAGGCCCGCTCGGAGGCGGCCCGGCTGATCGCCGAGCGGACCCCCGGCGATCTGGACAAGATCTTCTTCACCAACGGCGGCGCGGACGCCGTGGAGCACGCGGTGCGCATGGCCCGGCTGCACACCGGCCGCCCCAAGGTCCTCTCGGCGTACCGCTCGTACCACGGCGGCACCCAGCAGGCGGTCAACATCACCGGCGACCCGCGCCGCTGGGCGAACGACAGCGGCTCGAACGGGGTCGCCCGCTTCTGGGCGCCGTTCCTCTACCGCTCCCGCTTCTACGCCGAGACCGAGGAGCAGGAGTGCGCCCGGGCGCTGGAGCACCTGGAGACGACGATCGCCTTCGAGGGGCCGGGGACCATCGCCGCGATCATCCTGGAGACCATCCCGGGCACCGCCGGGATCATGCTCCCGCCGCCCGGTTACCTCGCCGGCGTGCGCGAGCTGTGCGACAAGTACGGGATCGTCTTCATCCTGGACGAGGTCATGGCCGGTTTCGGCCGGACCGGCGAGTGGTTCGCGGCGGACCTGTTCGGCGTCGTCCCCGACCTGATGACCTTCGCCAAGGGAGTGAACTCGGGGTACGTGCCGCTCGGCGGCGTCGCCATCTCCGGGAGGATCGCCGAGACCTTCGGCAAGCGCCCCTACCCGGGCGGCCTCACCTACTCCGGCCACCCGCTGGCCTGCGCCGCCGCCGTCGCCACGATCAACGTGATGGCGGAGGAGGGCGTCGTGGAGAACGCCCGGCGGCTCGGCGAGAGTGTCGTCGGCCCCGGACTCGCCGACCTGGCCGCCCGTCACCCGAGCGTCGGCGAGGTACGCGGCACGGGCATGTTCTGGGCGCTGGAGCTGGTGCGCAGCCGGGAGACCCGCGAGCCGCTGGTGCCGTACAACGCGGCCGGCGAGGCGAACGCGCCCATGGCCGCCTTCACCGCCGCCGCCAAGCGGCACGGGCTGTGGCCGTTCGTGAACATGAACCGCACCCACGTCGCCCCGCCGTGCACCGCCACCGAGGCGGAGCTGAAGGAGGGCCTGGCCGCGCTCGACGCCGCGCTGAGCGCCGCCGACGAGCACACGGTGTGACCGCACGCGGCTGCCGCCGCACCGATTCGAACGCGTAAGGTGGCGTGCTCGTAAGGAAGAGGGACCCGCGGGTGGCGCGGGTCCCCGCGAGCACCGCCCCCGGACGTGTGAGGAGAGGCACGGAGCATGCCCGGAAACGGCCCCGTGACGCGCAGCACCCTGCGCCAGCAGATCGCGGACGCGCTCCGTGACGAGGTGCTGGCGGGACGGCTGCGCCCGGGCCGGGCGTTCACCGTCAAGGAGATAGCCGACCAGTACGGCGTCTCCGCCACCCCGGTCCGCGAGGCGCTGGTCGACCTGTCCGCGCAGGGCATCCTGGAGGCCGACCAGCACCGCGGCTTCCGGGTGCCGGAGTACTCGGTCACCGACTACCGGCACATGATCGAGGCCCGCGGCCTGGTCACCGACGGCATGTTCCAGGCCCTCACCGCGGGCCACCCCGCCTTCCGCACCCCGCCGGAGGACCCCCGCACCGGCGCGGCCCTGACCACCGTGCGCCGCCGCGGCGAGGAGGCCCAGCGGGCGGCCACGGCCGGCGACCTGACCGTCCTCATCGGCTACGACCTGCGCTTCTGGCGCGAACTGAGCGCCCTGTTCGGCAACCCCTACCTCGGCGACTTCCTGCACCGGCTGCGCGTGCAGTCCTGGGTCTGCGCCGTGCAGCACCTGCTGCGCCTGCCCGATCTGCGCGGCCGGCTCTGGGACCGGCACACCGAACTGGTCGACGCGCTGGCCCGGCGCGAGGCGGAGACGGCCCGCGCGATCGTGGCCGACGCGAGCGACCACTCGCTGGCACTGCTGGAACACCTGGCGGGCGGGTAGACGACCGATACCGGCCCGCGGGGGAGCGCCCCGGGGCCGCAGCGACTACCCTGCCCTGACCACCCGCTGCCGTGCGTGACGGCGCACCCGCCGATGCGAGGAGCTCTCTTTGGCCTGTGACCTGTGGCTGGTACCGCTCGTGGACGTGTTGTGCCACACCCCGGACAACCCCTTCGCCGAGGAACTCGCGCAGTACGACAAGGCGCTGACCGAGGCCGGCCTGCCGCCGGTGCCGGTGTACCAGTACATGCCGGGCCTGTCCGGCGACGTCGCCCCGGTCGCCGGTTTCGACTACGACGCCCTGCACTTCCTGCGCCGCGCCTATCTGCTCCAGGTCTGCGGGCTGCCGGTGACGCCGGTGGACGAACTGGGCGGCGACTACGAGCAGTTGCTGGAGATGTTCGAGTCGACGGCCCAGCAGTCGCACCTGGTGTGGCACTACGACCACGCGGGCGCCTACGTCCCCGTGGACTTCCCGCACCCGCTGTCCAACGACGAACTCCTCGCGGGCGGCGGCCCCTTGGGCTCCTCGCAGACCCTGCTGCGGGAACTGCAGTACGTGGCCCCCACGATCGGCATCGACCCGGCCAACCCCCCGGCCGCCCCCGCCCCGCCCCCGGCCCCCACGGAGCTGGAGGAACCGGCGGCCGCGCCCCCCCACGACCCCAGCCCCTTCGCCCGGGAACGCCACGTCTGGCTGGGGCTGCACGCGGCCGCGACCCGCTCCCTGGCCCAGGGCTCGATGATCGTCTTCAGCTGAGCCGCGCGGAAACGGACGGACGCCCTGCCGGCCGGACCGGCAGGGCGCCCCATGAGCGGCGTCCGCTCTACAGGAACGAGTTGATCTCGATCGTCTCGTCGCGGCCCGGACCCACGCCGATCGCGGAGATCGGGGCGCCGGACATCTCCTCCAGCGCCTTGACGTAGTTCTGGGCGTTCTTCGGCAGGTCGGCGAAGGACTTCGCCTTGCTGATGTCCTCGCTCCAGCCCGGCAGCATCTCGTAGACCGGCTTCGCGTGGTGGAAGTCCGTCTGCGAGTACGGCAGCTCCTCGACGCGCTTGCCGTCGATCTCGTAGGCCACGCAGACCGGGATCTGCTCCCAGCCGGTGAGGACGTCGAGCTTGGTGAGGAAGAAGTCGGTCAGGCCGTTGACGCGGGTGGCGTAGCGGGCGATGACCGCGTCGAACCAGCCGCAGCGGCGGTCCCGGCCCGTGGTGACGCCCCGCTCGCCGCCGATGCGGCGCAGCGCCTCGCCGTCCTCGTCGAACAGCTCCGTGGGGAACGGGCCCGCGCCGACCCGGGTCGTGTAGGCCTTCAGGATGCCGATCACGCGGCTGATCTTCGTCGGGCCCACGCCCGCGCCCGTGCAGGCGCCGCCCGCCGTCGGGTTCGAGGAGGTCACGAAGGGGTAGGTGCCGTGGTCGATGTCCAGCAGCGTGCCCTGGCCGCCCTCGAAGAGCACGACCTTGTCGTCCTCCAGGGCCTGGTTCAGGACCAGCACCGTGTCGGCGACGTACGGCCGGATCTGCTCGGCGTAGCCCAGCAGCTCCTCGACCACCTGGTCCGCGGCGATCGCGCGCCGGTTGTACAGCTTGGTGAGGATCTGGTTCTTGACGTCGAGCGCGGCCTCCACCTTCTGCTGGAGGATCGACTCGTCGTACAGGTCCTGGACCCGGATGCCCACGCGGTTGATCTTGTCGGCGTAGGTCGGGCCGATGCCGCGGCCGGTCGTGCCGATCTTGCGCTTGCCGAGGAAACGCTCCGTCACCTTGTCGACGGTCACGTTGTACGGCGTGATGATGTGCGCGTTACCGCTGATCAGGAGCTTGGACGTGTCGACGCCACGCTCGTTCAGACCGCTCAGCTCGGAGAGCAGGACCGACGGGTCGACGACGACACCGTTGCCGATGACCGGCGTACAGCCGGGCGACAGGATTCCGGAAGGGAGGAGGTGCAGTGCGTACTTCTGGTCGCCCACGACGACCGTGTGGCCGGCGTTGTTGCCACCCTGGTAACGCACCACGTAATCGACGGAACCACCGAGGAGGTCCGTCGCCTTTCCCTTGCCTTCGTCACCCCACTGAGCACCGAGCAGCACAAGTGCGGGCACGCGCGTACACCCCTTCCGGGCGGGGCATGTCCAAGGTCGGGGGCATGGGCGTAACGTTCACCGCCGCGTACCACCGCGACCGTCTTCGGTCGCACAACCGTCGGACCGGATGCCCCGGAATAGACGAAGCCCCTGGCGCAATAGCGCAAGGGGCTCTTGCACAAAGATGCTACCCGAGGAAGCGAGGCAGGACCGAGGTGGCGACTTCCGCGACGTCCGATCAGCTGCTGGTGATCATCGATCCGGCGGCACGGCAGGCGGACGGGGAGTCCGTACGGATCGCGAAAGACGTGCTCAGCGCGGGTGCGGCGGCCAAGCTGTGCCTGCCGGACGGCCCGGAGGAATTCGCCCGCGCCCTGGGCCGCAGGGGGTCGCGGCGGCCGGTCGTGGTGGGTGACGGCCGGGCCCTGGCGCGGGCCGTCGCCCTGCTGCACCGGCAGGGCGAGCTGGCCGGGTGCGTGCTGTCGGTGGTCCCGGTCGGGGACACCTCGCTCGCCGAGTCGCTCGGGGTGCCCGGCGGCGCGGTGGCGGCGGCCCGGGCCGTGCTGGACGGCACGGCGCGGCGGCTGGACCTGCTGGTCGACGACCGGGACGACGTGGTGCTGGGCGCGCTGCGCATCCCCTCGGCGACGCCGCGGCCGCCCGCCGCCGCGCCGGTGCCGGTCTCCGCGGGCCGGCCCTGGTACCGCTCGCTGGTCCGCACGCTCGCCGCCCGCCCGGTCCGGCCGGCCGCCGTGCCCGCCCCGAGCGCGGCCCGGCTGCGGGTGGAGGTCGACGGGGAGCCGGTGGTCGACACGGACCAGCCGGTGGAGGCGGTGTCGGTGACGCCGGGCACGGCCGGGGTGGCCTCGGTGGAGGTCCGGCCGCTGTCGGTGGGCGCGGAGGCGACCCCGCTGCTGGCCTGCGGCCGCACGGTGACGGTCACCGGGGCGGAGTTCCGCTACCGGGCGGACGCCGGGGTGTCGGGGCCGGTGCGCCGGCGGAGCTGGCGGGTGATGGAGGGCGCCTGGAGCCTCGTCCTGCCCGCCGACCGCTGACCCGCCGGGCCCCGCCGGGCGGGGTCCGGCACGGCTCAGCGCACCTCCACGGCGAGCCCCCGCAGCCCCCTGATCACGAAGTTCGGGCGGCGCTCCGGCTCGGCCGCCAGGGCGAGCGTGGGCGCCCGCTCCAGCAGGGCCGTCAGGGAGGCGGCCAGCTCGATGCGGGCCAGCGGGGCGCCGACGCAGTAGTGGATGCCGGCGCCGAAGGAGATGTGCGGGTTGTCCGCGCGGGCCAGGTCCAGGCGGCCGGGGTCGGCGAAGACGGCCGGGTCGTGGTTGGCGGAGCCGAAGAGCAGGGCGACCTCGGCACCCCTCGGGATCGTCGTGCCGTCGATCTCGACGTCGTCCAGGACCCAGCGTTCGAAGAGCTGGAGCGGCGTGTCGTAGCGCAGCAGCTCCTCGACGGCGGAGGGGACGAGGGAGTGGTCGGCGCGCAGGGCCGCGAGCACGCCGGGGTGGCGGAACAGGGCGTACCAGCCGTTCACCGTGGCGTTGACGGTCGCCTCGTGGCCCGCGTTCAGCAGCAGCACCACCGTGGAGACCAGTTCCTGCCCGGTGAGGCGGTCGCCCTCGTCGTGGGCGGCGATCAACGCGGAGACCAGGTCCTCGCCGGGCTCGGCGCGGCGGGCCGCGATCAGCTCCCGGAGGTAGTCGGAGAACTCCACCGACGCCCGCACCGCCCGGGCCGCCGTCTCCTCGGACGGGTTCAGCTCGTACATCCCGCAGATGGCCGCCGACCACGGCCGCAGCAGCGCCCGGTCCGCCGCGGGGATGCCGAGCAGCTCGGCGATCACCGCGACCGGCAGCGGCTCCGCCACGTCCGTCAGCAGGTCGCCGCCGCCGTCCGCGACCAGGGCGGCCACCAGCTCGTTCGCCAGCCCGTGCACGTACGGTTCGAGCCGCGCCACCGTGCGCGGGGTGAACGCCTTCGACACCAGGCGCCGGATCCGGGTGTGGTCCGGCGGCTCCAGGTCGAGCATCCCGTGGTCGTTGAGGGTGTGGAAGGGCTCGTGCTCCGGCGGGGGCGGGGTCCGGCCGAACTCCTCGTGGGTGAAACGGTGCAGGTAGGTGCGGCCGAGCCGGCGGTCCCGCAGCAGCGCCGAGACGTCCGCGTGGTGCGGGACCAGCCACTGGTCGGTCGGCTCGTACCGGATCACCCGGCCGCGGGCGCGCAGCTCGGCGTAGGCCGGGTAGGGGTCGGCGACGAACGCCGGGTCCCAGGGGTCGAAGACAGGGTCCGCAGCAGCTGTCATGACCGGACGCTAGCCCGGCCCGCCCCGTGTGGCCAGCCTCCGGCCCGGTGTGGCCGGCCTGCGCTCCGGCCCGGGATCAAAGCGCACCGGGTCGGACCACACCGGACTCGTAGGCGTAGACCGCGGCGAGGGCGACCGCAGGCCCGTCGCAACCGGGCGCGAACGACCCCCGTCGAGCCCGATCACCGACGGCGACCGCAGGCCCGTCGTCGTCCGGTGCGCGTGGCCGTCGCGGGCCTCCAGCGCCGTCGACCGCCGCGCGTCCGTCGTGCGCGGGGAGTCCGGCCGTGCGAGGCCCGTCGCCGGGTGCGCGTGGGCCCCGCGGGGCCCGGCCGCCGTCGGCGGATGGGCCTGTGTGGTGGGTCGCGGGTGGTGCCCCATGGCGGCCCCCTCTCGGTCGCCCGGCCATCGGGCTCGACTCGCGAGGAAGTGACGGTTCGGGGGCTGTCGCCGGCGTCCCGCCAGGGAGCTGTCGTGGCGCGTGGCTCTCAGGGAGCACGGGCACTACCAGGCCAGTTGGGCGATCTCCTCCGCCACCACCGCGCAGGAATCCGCCGCCGGGTCGATCAGCGGGAAGTGGCCCACGTCCTCCAGCAGCGTCAGCCCGACCACCTCCCCCGCCTTCGCCGCCGCCTGCGCGTACGACTCGGCCACCTGATGCGGCACCACGACGTCCGCCCGGCCCTGGACCAGCGTCGTGGCGATCCCCGTCGGCAGCAGGAGCGCCGGGTCCGCGTACGGGCGGCGCGCGCCGAACCCGGCGTCCCCGCCGAGGAGTTGCCGCGCCGCGTGGTCGCACACCCCCAGCTTCTCCGCCACCTCGAAGTCCGCGATCGGCGCGAGCGCCACGACACCGCGCAGCGGGGCCGGACGGCCGGTGCGCCACGGGGCGTCCGCCGGAAGCAGGTGCCGGGCCGCCGCCCACAGCGCCAGGTGGCCGCCCGCCGAGTGCCCGGTCAGCACCGTACGGCGGGCGTCCGCCTGCGGGAGCGCCTCCCGGACCAGCGCGGGCAGGGCGTCCAGGGCCGCCGCCACGTCGTCGAAGGTGTCCGGCCAGCGGCCGGCGGGCGGCACGCTCCCCCCGCCGTCACCACCGTCGCCCCCTTCCGCACCACCCCGCCGGTACTCGACGTTGGCCACCGCGAAACCCCTGCGGGCCAGGTAGTCCGCGAACGGGGTGACATGGCGCCGGTCGTAGCGGGCACGCCAGGCACCGCCGTGCAGGACGGCGATCAGCGGGGCGGCCGCCGGGCCGGTGCCCCCCGGGCCGGGACGCGGGGCGTAGAAGTCGATCACCTGGTCGGGGTGGTCGCCGTACGCCGCGGTGACGTCCGGGGCGACCGGCGGGTGGGAGAGGGCCGACTCCTCTTCGGCGGCGGCGCGGGCTGCTGCGGCGTCGTCCGGCATGCTCCAACCTCTCAGCGGCGTGACGGGGGTGGCGGACCAGGAGGGAAACGGCCGTCGGCCGGGACGGTATCAGGCCGGTGACGTGCGGGGATACGGGCACGTCGGGCCCCGGCGGCGGCCCGCGCCCGCACCGCCTCGGCCCCCGCGCCCGCACCCGCCGCCGAGCCCCCTAGGCCAGCTCCTCCGCCAGCACCCGAGCCGCCCGTTCCACGTCACGGAAGCCGACGTACAGCGGGGTGAAGCCGAAGCGGAGGATGTCGGGGTGGCGGAAGTCGCCCACCACGCCCCGGGCGATCAGGCGCTTCATCACCTCGCCCGCGTCGGGACAGCGCAGGGCGATCTGGCTGCCCCGCTCCGCGTGCCGTTCCGGGGTCACGCACTCCACCCGGCCCGGCTCGGTGTACGCGGTCACGCACCGCAGGAAGAAGTCCGTCAGCGCCAGGGACTTGGCGCGGACGGCGGTGACGGACACCCCGTCCCACACGTCGAGGGCGGCCTCCAGCGCCAGCAGGGAGAGGATGTCCGGCGTGCCGACGCGCCCCCGCACGGCGCCCGGTGCCGGGGCGTAGGCGGGGCTCATCCCGAACGGCTCGGCGTGGGAGTTCCAGCCGGGCAGCGGGGAGTCGAAGCGGTCCTGCAACTCCTCCCGCACGTACAGGTACGCCGGCGAACCCGGGCCGCCGTTGAGGTACTTGTAGGTGCAGCCGACCGCGAGGTCCACGCCGTGCTCGTCCAGGCCCACCGGCAGCGCGCCCGCGCTGTGGCACAGGTCCCACACCGCGAGGGCGCCGGAGGCGTGGATCGCGGCGGTGAGCGCGGGCAGGTCGTGCAGCCGGCCGGTGCGGTAGTCGACGTGGTTGAGCAGCACCGCGGCCGTGCGCCCGGTCAGCGCGTCCGGCACCTCGTCCGGGGTGACCGCGCGCAGGGTGCGGCCGGTCAGCCGGGCCGCCGAGGCGGCGATGTACCCGTCCGTGGGGAACGTCGTCGCGTCGACCAGGAGTTCGTCACGGCCGTCGCCCGCGATGCGGACCGCCGCGACCAGCGCCTTGAAGACGTTGACGCTGGTCGAGTCGCCGACGACGATCCGGCCGGGCCCCGCGCCCACCAGCGGCGCGATCCGGTCGCCGATCCGCTCGGGCGCCGTCCACCAGCCGCTCTCCTCCCAGGAGCGGATGCGCAGTTCCCCCCACTCGCGGCGGACGACGTCCGCCAGCCGGTCGGGGACGTGCGCGGGCAGGGCGCCCAGGGAGTTGCCGTCCAGGTACACGGCGTCGTCGAGGACGAAGCGGTCGCGCAGGTACGCGAGTTCGTCCTCGGCGTCCAGTTTCTCCGCGCGCAGGGGCAACTCAGACATGGGACCTCGCCGTCCACAGCTCGGGGAACACGTTCTTGCGGGCGCGCTTCTCCAGCCAGGCCACGCCGGCCGAGCCGCCCGTGCCGGCCTTGGCGCCCATCGCGCGCCGGGTGGCGACCAGGTGGTCGTTGCGCCAGCGCCACACCAGTTCGGCCACGTCCGTCAACGCCTCGCCGAGCCGGGCGAGTTCGTCGCCCTGGTCGCCCGCGTAGATCGCGGTCCAGGCGGCCTCCACGGCCGGTGAGGGCTCGTACCGGGCGGAGACGTCCCGGTGCAGCACGGCGTCCGGGAGGGCGTGGCCGCGGCGCGCGAGGAGCCGGAGCACCTCGTCGTACAGGCTCGGCTCGTGCAGGGCCTTCTCCAGCTCCGCGTGCACGCGCGGGGCACCGTGGTGCGGTACGAGCATGGAGGCGGACTTCTCGCCGAGCAGGAACTCCAGGCGCCGGTACATCGCCGACTGGAAGCCGGATCCCTCGCCGAGCGCGCCGCGGTAGGCGTTGAACTGCGCCGGCGTCAGCTGCCCGAGCGGCTTCCAGGAGGCGTTCAGGGCCTCCAGCTCCCGCACGGAACGTTTCAGCGCGGCGAGCGCGGTCGGTACGTCGTCCGAGCGGAGCGCGCGGGCGGCCGTCTCCCACTCGTGCACGATCACCGTGAACCACAGCTCCATGACCTGGGTGGTCACCAGGAAGACCATTTCACCGGGGTCGTCGGAGAGGGTGTGCTGGAGGTGGGTGAGGACGTCGGCCTTGACGTAGTCCTCGTACGGCGTCGTCCCCGCGAAATCCAGGTTCGGGGTCTCGGGCTCAGCGGCCTGCTCGGGGTGGTGAGCCTGTTGGGACATCGCTGTCTCCTGTAGTACTCCGGGTAGCGGTCCGCCCCTGCCGATGCCGGCACGGGGGCCCCGGTCCCCATCCCGCCATCCTCCGCGATGCCCCGGGGGTCGGCAAGGCCCGCCTGCTGCCAGACGGGCCACACCGGTGACGTCCGCGCCGGTCAGCCCAGGGTCTGGGCCGCCGTCGGCGAGGAGTCCTTCAGGAACTGCGAGCAGCGCTCGTACTCCTCCTGCTCGCCGATGGCCTGCGCGGCGCGGGCGAGGGCGTGCAGGGCGCGCAGGAAGCCGCGGTTCGGCTCGTGCTCCCACGGCACCGGGCCGTGCCCCTTCCAGCCGTTGCGGCGCAGGGCGTCCAGGCCGCGGTGGTAGCCGGTGCGGGCGTAGGCGTACGACTCGACGACCGAGCCCCGCTCGAACGCGTCGTCGGCGAGCTGGGCCCAGGCGAGGGAGGAGGTGGGGTGCCGGGCGGCGACGTCCGCCGGCGCGGTGCCCGCCGCGAGGGCCTGACGCGGCTCCGGGTCGTCGGGCAGGTGGGTCGGGGGCGGCCCCCCGAGAAGGTTCTGGTGAATCGACATGCGTCCAGTGTGGCCCACGGCAGCGGGGCGGGGCGGGGCGCCTCCGCGGGCGCCGGGAACCCGCGCCGGCCCGCCCGGGAGGACGCCGGGCCCGCCGGCGCCGGGCTTGCCCCGGACACCGCCCGGGACGTGCGACGGGCCCGGCGGCAACGAAGGCCGCCGGGCCCGCCACGGGCACCGCCTGGTTGTGCGCGGACCCGCTTACTTGATCTTGTTGCCCGCCGAGCGCAGGTGCTGCGTGGCCTGGACGACGCGCGCGGCCATGCTCGCCTCGGCCAGCTTGCCCCAGGTGCGCGGGTCGTAGGCCTTCTTGTTGCCGACCTCGCCGTCGACCTTCAGGACGCCGTCGTAGTTCTGGAACATGTGGGCGGCGACCGGACGCGTGAAGGCGTACTGGGTGTCGGTGTCGATGTTCATCTTCACCACGCCGTTCTCCAGCGCGGTCTGGATCTCCTGCTCGGTGGAGCCGGAACCGCCGTGGAAGACGAAGTCGAACGGGGACTGCTTGCCGAACCGGGCGGCGACGCCCTCGTTCAGCTCCTTCAGCAGCTCCGGACGCAGGACGACGTTGCCCGGCTTGTACACGCCGTGCACGTTGCCGAAGGAGGCGGCCAGCAGGTAGCGGCCCTTCTCGCCCAGGCCCAGCGCCTCGGCGGTGCGGATGGCGTCGTCGACGGTGGTGTACAGCTCGTCGTTGATCTCGTGGGTGACGCCGTCCTCCTCGCCGCCGGTGGGGGTGATCTCCACCTCCAGGATGATCTTGGCGGCGCGGGCCTGCTCCAGCAGCTCCTGCGCGATCTCCAGGTTGTCGGCGAGGGTCTCGGCGGAGCCGTCCCACATGTGCGACTGGAACAGCGGGCCGAGACCGGCGTCGACGCGCTTCTTGGACAGCGCGATCAGCGGACGCACGTACCCGTCGAGCTTGTCCTTCGGGCAGTGGTCCGTGTGCAGGGCGATGTTGACCGGGTACTTCTCGGCGATGACGTGCGCGAACTCGGCGAGCGCGACCGCGCCGGTGACCATGTCCTTGCTGTACTGGCCGCCGAGGAACTCGGCGCCGCCGGTCGAGATCTGGACGATGCCGTCGCTCTCGGCCTCCGCGAAGCCGCGCAGCGCCGCGTTCAGGGTCTGCGTGGAGGTCACGTTGATGGCCGGGTAGGCGAACTTGCCTGCCTTCGCCCGGTCGAGCATCTCGTTGTAGACCTCGGGGGTTGCGATGGGCATCTGTCCGCTCCTTGTGTTGCGGGTAGGGGTTCTGCGTTACGGCCCTGACCTAGACCTGGGGGGCGACGTCATCGTCGGCCCCATCTTCCCAGACATGAACCGATGGTCCACGTGCCGGTCAAGTCCAGGTCAATCCCGGCCGTCAGTCCAGCCCCAGTTCATCCTTCGAGAAGGCGAACCGGTAGGGAACACCCGCGCCCGCTTCGATCTTCTCTGCGGCTCCGGTCGCCCGGTCCACGATCGTGGCGACGGCGACGACCTCCGCGCCGGCCTCCCGCACGGCCTCGACGGCGGTCAGCGGGGAACCGCCGGTGGTGGAGGTGTCCTCGACCACCAGGACGCGGCGGCCCGCGATGTCCGGGCCCTCGACGCGCCGCTGGAGCCCGTGCGCCTTGGCCGCCTTGCGGACCACGAACGCGTCGAGCCGGCGGCCGCGCGCGGCGGCGGCGTGCAGCATGGCGGCGGCGACCGGGTCGGCGCCCATGGTGAGCCCGCCGACCGCGTCGAACTCCAGGTCCGCGGTCAGGTCCAGCAGCACCCGGCCGACCAGCGGGGCGGCCTCGCCGTCGAGGGTGATGCGGCGCAGGTCGACGTAGTAGTCGGCCTCCAGACCGGAGGAGAGGGTCACCTTGCCGTGCACCACGGCCTTGTCCTTGATCTGCTGCAGCAGCGCGCCGCGCACGTCGTCCGTCATGCCGACCAGCTTAGAGCCGACGCCAGCTCCAGGTCGTACTCGCCTCCAGCGGCTCCAGCGGGGTGACCAGGCGCGGGTGGGTGTTCAGGCCGTTGGGCGGCCCGGTCTGCGGTTCGACGCAGACGGCCTCGGACTGCTCGTCGTAGACCACCACCCACTCCTGCCGGCCGGCCACCTTCAGCTCCAGCCGGTCCGGCCAGGTGAGGGTGACGTCGACGCCGCCGGGCATGCCGAAGCAGTCGTCCCAGGGGCCGGGCCGGGGGTCGATCCGGTTGCCGGTGGGCAGGTGGTCGGCGCCGCGCTCCTCCTGCCAGGCGGGCTTGAAGTCCAGCTCCACGCCGACGCCGTCGAGGTTCCGGTTGAACCACGGGTGCCAGCCGAGCTGGGCCGGGAAGGAGTCGTCGTACGTCTCCACGGACAGGGTCAGGGTCAGGCCGTCCTCGGTGAGCGCCACGACCTGGGTGACGCGGCCGGGGTGCGGCCAGGGGTCGGTCAGCTCGTACGTGATCACCGCCTCGTCCGCCGTGACGCGCGCGGTGCGCCAGGCGCCGTCGCGCGCGGTGCCGTGGATGGCGTGCGGCGGGGAGTTGAGCGGCATCTGACGGACGGTGCCGCCGTCCAGGAAGCGGCCGTCGCGGATCCGGCCGCACCAGGGCACCATCGGGAAGCAGCCGTAGCGCGGGCCCTGCCGCAGCAGTTCCAGGGAGCCGACCCTGAGTCCGCTGATCCGGCCGCCGTTCGCGGGGCTGACGCGTACTTCCGCTTCACCTGCGGTCAGCGTGATGTCTTCGTTGCTCACGGGACGACACTACTGGGGCGCCCAAGGGGGCGTGCGCGGTCCGTCGGGCCTTTCCTCAGCGTCGCCTGCGCAGGGCGCGGGTGACCACGACCGCGGAGGCCAGGGCGAGGGCCGCGGCGGGGGCCGCCCAGCGCAGGGCCGGGTTCCCGACGACGGTCTGGGGGGCGGGCACGGGGGCGTACCGGCCGCGCGGCGGGGCGTGGTCGACCTCCTCGGCGCTGCGCCCGATCATCGTGCGGCGCGCGTGCGCGGCCTCGGCGGGCGGCTCCCCGGTGTCGCCGAAGTCCTCGGCGAGCCGGTCGTCGGCGGAGCCGGTACCGGTGCCTTCGCTGTCGGCGTCCGCGTCCGCGTCCCGGTCCAGGGAGGGCGGGGGGACCTCGGTGTCGAAGACGGAGGGGCGGGCCTCGCCGGCCGCCCCGGACCCGGATTCCCCGGCCCCGGCGGTCTCGTCGGCCCCCGCGGTCTCGTCGGTCGCCGGCTCCTGGGCCCCGGCCGCCTCCTCGCCCCCCGAGGGCTTCTCGGCCCCGGCCGTCCCGCCGGCCTCCGCCGTCTCCTCAGCCCCCGCGGTCTCCCCGGCCGCTCCCGCGCCCTCGGTCTGCTCCGCCAGGGTCTCCAGGAACCGGTCCAGCAGTCTGGTCGTCGCCGCCGTCACCTGTTCCGGCGGGAGTTCGGTGAGCCGGCCGGTCGCGGTCGCCGTGCCCTCGGCCGTGACCGCGCAGCCGCCGTCGGCGGCCGTCAGGCGCAGGGTCAGGGCCAGCTCGACCGTGCCGCTGCCGCGGGCCTCGCCGGCGTCGGCCTCGACGGCGTACGTGCCGTCGGCGCGCGCGGTCACCCGGGCCGTGCCCCGGTAGGTGACGGAGTGTCCGCCGACGCGCAGTTTCAGGCGGCCGGTGATCGGTTCGGCACCGGCGTCCTGTTGCAGCCCGGGCACGGCGCGGGCGACGCGAGCGGGGTCGGCCAGGGCGGCGCCGAGCCGTTCGGTGGAAGCCTGGACGAAGACCTGGTGCTCCATGGTCCCGGAGCCTACCCACTCGCGGCCGGAACTCACCCGGACGTGCGCGCGGCCCGGCCCCGGGCCCCCCGTTCGCCGAGCCCCCGCACGCGACGCCCCCGCCCCGGCCCCGCAGGCCCTCAATACCGGGGATGCACCAGCGTGGACCCCGGCAGCCCCTCGATCCGGGTCCGCCCGGCCGCCCGCGCGTCCGCGGCCAGCCCGGCCCGGGTCAGGGTGCGCGGACGCACGGAGCCGAGGCGCAGGGGCGGCGGGACGCGGCCCGGGGCCGCCAGCAGGAAACCCCAGTCGTGCGGGGCCCGGGACGCGCCCGTGGAGCGGTCGGGGCCGGCCGTGAAGCCGCTGCCGTGGCCGGGCACCCGGTAGGGGGAGACGGCGAAGCCGGCCGCGCGGAGGGTCGCGGCGACGGTCCAGTAGGCGCGGGGCCGGGTGGTGACGGGCCCGGCGTGCACCACCAGGCGCCCGCCGGGGGCGAGCACCCGGCGGGCCAGGCCGTAGAACTCCTGGGAGTACAGCTTGGTGGCGGCGGTGATGCCGGGGTCGGGCAGGTCGCTGATCACGACGTCGTACGTCCGCCCGCGCGCCCCGCGCAGCCAGCCGAGCGCGTCGGCGGCGGTGACCCGGACGCGCGGGTCGGCGAGGGCGCGCGCGTTGACGGCGGCGAGGCCGGGGTCGTGCCGGGCCAGCTCCACCAGGCCCGGGTCCAGCTCGACGAGGTCGAGGCGGCGCACGTCGCGGTGGCGCAGCACCTCGCGGGCGGCCAGTCCGTCGCCGCCGCCGAGGATCAGCACGCGCGCGTGCGGGCCGGACAGGGCCGGGTGGACGAGGGCCTCGTGGTAGCGGCGCTCGTCGCGGCCGTCGACGCGGAGCCGGCCGTCCAGGAAGAGGCCGAGGGGCCGGCCGCGGGTGCCGCCGGCCAGGACCACCTCCTGGGCGTCGGTCCGCACCGCCACCCGGACGTCGGTGCCGTACACGGCGCGCCGGGCGGCCCGTTCGAAGTCGCCGGCGAGGGCGGCGGCGCAGGCGAGGACACCGAGGACGGCGAGGCCGGTGAGCAGCAGGATCCAGCGGGCGCGGCGGCCGAGGTCGCGGCGGAACAGGCCGAGGACCAGCGCGCCGCCCGCGACCACGTTGACCGTGCCGGTCAGCAGCGCTCCGGTCAGCTGGCCCAGGTACGGCAGGAGGAGGAAGGGAAAGGCGAGGCCGCCGACCAGGGCGCCGACGTAGTCCGCGGCGAACAGGTCGGCCACGGCGCCGCCCGCGTCCTGCCGGCGGATGCGCTGGATCAGCTCCATCAGCAGCGGCACCTCGGCGCCCACGAGCAGGCCGATGGCCAGGGAGAAGGCGACGAGCAGACAGCGTGGTCCGGCGGCCCAGGCCCCGCCCCAGCCGGCGGTCCAGGCGAACACGGCGTACAGCGCCATGGCGCTGCAGCCGCCGACCAGCGCGAGGGCGGCCTCCACCGCGCCGAAGCCGGCCGCCGCGTGGCAGCGCAGCCGTTTGGCGCCGAGGGAGCCGATGCCCATGGCGAACACCATCACGGACAGCACCACGGACGCCTGGGTGACCGAGTCGCCGGTCAAGTAGGAGGCGAAGGCGACCAGTTCGAGTTCGTACACGAGTCCGCAGGCCGCGCAGACGAAGACGCACGCGAGGACCAGGAACCGCCCGGTGCCGGGCCGGACGGGCAGCCGTGCGGGGCTCGTCCAGGAGGGCGGGGCGCCCGGGGGCGCGGGGGCGTGCGGTTCGATCACGCTGCGACGTTACGTCACATCCCGGCCACGCTTCGTCACCCACACGTGTGGATCCAGGGGCGCTTGACGCATTACGGGTTTATGTCACCGCGGAAGGCATGAGCCCCCGCTCAGTCCGGCTGGGCCACCCGCGCCCGATCGCCCACCCGGGTCCGGGTGGCCACCAGCTGACCGTCCTGCGGGTAGGCGTGCCAGGTGCGCCAGTGCACCTGGCCCTCGTGCCGCTGGGCCAGCATCGCGGTGAAGGCGTGCGGGCTGCCGGGGAAGACGCCGGCGAGGCCGTGCGGATGGTCGGAGACGAGCGCCAGCAGCTCCTGGGCGCGGCCCGCGAACGAACCGGGGGTGAGCACCTCCACGCGGGCGGCGAACTCGTACTCCCAGTCGCCGACGCGTTTGGCGACGCCGAGCGGCAGCGGGGTGCTGGAGCCGGGGATGCACGCGACCGTTTCGGAACAGGTGCCGCGCTCCTCTTCCAGGAGCACCTGGTGGGAGGCGCCGAGCAGCCGCAACTGGAGCCTGGCGCCGGTCAGTTCGAGGTCGAGGGTGGCCAGGGCGGGCAGTGGTTCGCGGCCCAGGGCCCAGGCGAGGTCGGCAGCGCGCGTATCGGTGTAGGAGGTGTTCAGGGTCGTGAGCATGGATCGGCTCCGCTAACACGCAAATGAGGGGGAAATCAGCCAATCTCAGCCCGGCCGGCCCGGCCGGAAGGGGGAGTCAGGGGGCGTTCGAGGGGCTGTGTCGGCGCTTAGAGGGAACCACGAACTAGGGCGCCGCCACAGGGTTTTTACCCAACTTCGTTGTGTTTCCATCCGTCGGGGGGCTCACAGCTCAACTGTTCAAGAGTGGCGTGCGCCGGTCGCGAATAAGACACGCCGGGCGCCTGCCGGATGTCCGTCCGGCGAGCGCCCGGCGTGGTGCGGCCCGGATGCGCTTCCCCCCGCTGTCCGGAGGCCCGGCTGCCCCGTGTCAGCCGCCTCCCCCGCATCCGCCCCCGCCACCGCCGCACGACGAGCCCCCGCCGCACGACGAGCTCCCGCCGCACGACGAACCCCCGCCGCAGGAGTGCCCGCCGTGCCCGTGTCCCCCGTGGTGCCCGCCGTGGTGTCCCGACGAGCCGGAGTCGCCGGCCCACCAGCTGCCCGCCGTCGAGCCGCCGTAGGACGCGGACGAGGACGAAGAAGAGGACGCCCCCCGGTACGTCCCGCCCCTGCGTCCGCGTCCCTTGCCGAGCGACGGCCCGGTCCGCCGGCTGCGGCGGGCCTGGCCCACCGCGATGAACGCCACCGCGATCAACGCCAGGATGATGCCCTCGATCATGGCGCCACCCTCCTTCCGTTCCCCCGAAGCGGCCCCCCGTGGGCGCCTCGCCGTGTCACCGCGTCCCGCGCGGTGCCGGGGAGATGCCCGGCCGGCGAGGCGGGCAAAGCGGAGTTGAGGAACTCCAGAGCTTGAGCGCAGGATGACCGGCATGACCTCCAGCGCACGCCCTCACCTCAACCGCCGGCTCGCCGAGTTCGGGACCACGATCTTCGCCGAGATGTCGGCGCTGGCCGCGGCGACCGGATCGATCAACCTGGGCCAGGGCTTCCCGGACACCGACGGCCCCGAGGAGATCCGGGAGGCGGCCGTCCGGGCACTGCGCGACGGCCGCGGCAACCAGTACCCGCCGGGCCCCGGCGTCCCCGAGCTGCGCACCGCGATCGCCGCGCACCAGCAGCGCCGCTACGGCCTGTCCTACGACCCCGGCACCGAGGTGCTGGTCACGGCGGGCGCCACGGAGGCGATCGCCGCCGCGCTGCTGGCGCTGGTCGAGCCGGGGGACGAGGTGGTGGCGCTGGAGCCGTACTACGACTCGTACGCGGCGAGCATCGCGATGGCGGGCGGCCGGCGGGTGCCGGTGACCCTGAGGCCGCACGAGGGCAGTTTCCGGCTGGACCTGGACGAGCTGCGCGCGGCCGTCACCGACCGCACCAGGCTGCTGCTCATCAACACCCCGCACAACCCGACCGGCACCGTCCTCACCCGCGCCGAGCTGGCCGCGATCGCCGAGCTGGCGGTGGAGCGGGACCTGCTGGTGGTGACCGACGAGGTGTACGAGCACCTGGTCTTCGACGACGCCGAGCACCTGCCGCTCGCCACGTTCCCCGGGATGCGCGAGCGCACGGTGAGCATCGGGTCGGCGGGCAAGACGTACTCGTTCACGGGCTGGAAGGTCGGCTGGGTGACGGCCGCGCCGGAGCTGGTCGCCGCCGTCCGTTCGGCCAAGCAGTTCCTGACCTACGTCGCCTCCGGCCCGTTCCAGTACGCGGTGGCCGAGGCGCTGGCGCTGCCCGACTCGTACTACGAGGAGTTCCGCCGGGGCATGCTGGCCCGCCGGGAGATCCTCGCGGAGGGGCTCGCGGCGGCCGGTTTCGAGGTGTTCCGGCCGGCCGGCACCTACTTCATCACCACCGACATCCGGCCACTGGGCGAGAAGGACGGCTTCGCCTTCTGCCGCGCGCTGCCCGAGCGGGCGGGGGTGGTGGCCATCCCGAACGCGGTCTTCTACGACGACCGGGAGGCGGGGGCGCCGTTCGTGCGGTTCGCCTTCTGCAAGCGCGAGGAGGTGCTGCGGGAGGCGGCCGAGCGGCTGCGGGCCATGTGAGCGCGGTGCGCCCGGCCGGGGGCGGACCCCCGGCCGGGACGCGCGGCCGCGTTACTCGCCGTCGGTCTCGGGCTGCTCGCCCTCGCCGCCCTCCGGCTCCAGGCCGAGCTGCTCCACCAGCCACTTGTCGAACTCGATCGCGGCCCGCACCCAGCTGACCGTGGAGGAGACGAAGTGGTTGATGTCGACGCCCGTGCCGATCAGCATCTGGGCCTCGCCGATCAGCCGGACGGCGCCGTCGTCGTGGGTGTGGGTGTACACCTTGGGCCACAGGGTGCGGCGGTTCCAGTCGTCGATCGTCTCCAGGAGCTGCGGCTTCTCCTCGATCTTGTGCGGACGGTCGAAGAAGGTCCGCACCGAGAAGATGGCCTGCTCGGGCTCGTCCCCGCGGAACATGAAGTAGGTGCGGAACTGCTCCCACGGCGCGACGAGGTCACCCTCCTCGTCGACGACGTACTTCAGCTCCATCTGGTCGAGGAGCTGCTTCACCAGATCCTGATCCGGGAGGACGGGGCCCGCCGGCCCTTGGGGCTGCGGTTCGGGCTGGCCCCCGAAATTCGGAATCGAGGACGGGTCGATGCTCACCGTGTTTTTCCCTTCATGCGGATTGCCGCCATCCTCCCCCATGCGGGGAGGGGCGTGGCAAGCCCCGACCCACCGCTCAGCCCTGAGCGGAAGCGCCGTGTCGGCGCGGGGGCGGTGTCGACGCGGGGGTCCTGACGGCGTGGGGACGTGCCGGCGCGGGCCGCCGTGCCGGCGCGGGAGGGGCGTACCGACGCGGGGGCGTGCCGGGCGCACGGCGGCCACCGGGCCGTACCACCGGGGCCGACTGCGCCGGCCCGAACGCTCCGGCGCGGGTCTCCGCTGCGGGCGTCCCGCCGCGGATACCCGTGGCGGGAGCCCGCGCCGCCGAGTCGGCGAGGGCCGGCCTCCGCCCGAGGCACCGGGTGACCGGCCACTGCACGCCTTCCGGCCCAGACACGAGCCCCGGCCCGCACCGGCCCGAACGCCCCGCCGCAGGTGCCCCGCCGCGGGCGTCCCACCGCCCAGCCGCGCCGAAGGCTCGCCGCCCCCGAGTCGACGGAGGCCGGCCTCCGTCCGAGGCACCGGGTGACCGGCCACTGCACGCCTTCCGGCCCAGACACGAGCCCCGGCCCGCACCGGCCCGAACACCCCGCCGCAGGTGCCCCGCCGCAGGCGTCCCACCGCCCAGCCGCGCCGAAGGCTCGCCGCCCCCGAGTCGACGGAGGCCGGCCTCCGTCCGAGGCGCCGGGTGACCGGCCACTGCACGCCCTTCCTGCCCGGGCACGAGCCCGGCCCGCATCGGTCCGGGGGCCGGTGCCCTGCCCGGGCGGCGCGCGCGAAGGAGTCGGCGGCACCCTCGCCGCATGCCCGGCACCGGATCCCTGCCGAGCCCGGCCCGGAACCAAGCGCCCCCGCCGGCCCGGGCGGGCCGGGTGGCGGGGGCGCTACGGGTCGAGGCCGGTCAGAGGGTCTTGCCGGTGGCCGGGCCCACCAGGAGGCCGGAGCCGAAGCGGTCCACGCGGACCGTGTCGCCGTCCTTGATCTCGCCGGACAGGATCTCCCGGGCGAGGCGGTCGCCGATCGCGGACTGGACCAGGCGGCGCAGCGGGCGGGCGCCGTAGGCCGGGTCCAGGCCCTCCTCGGCGAGCCAGGCCAGCGCCTCGGGGGTGACGTCCAGGGTGAGCCGGCGTTCGGCCAGCCGCCTGGCGAGCCGGTCGGTCTGGAGCCGGGCGATCCGCTCCAGCTCCGGCTTGGTCAGCGCCGAGAAGACCACCAGGTCGTCGAGCCGGTTGAGGAACTCCGGCTTGAACGAGGCCCGCACGACCTCCAGCACCTGCTCCCGCTTCTGCTCCTCGCCGGTCAGCGGGTCCATCAGGAACTGGCTGCCCAGGTTGGAGGTGAGCACCAGGATCGTGTTGCGGAAGTCGACCGTGCGGCCCTGGCCGTCGGTGAGCCGGCCGTCGTCCAGCACCTGGAGGAGGATGTCGAAGACCTCCGGGTGGGCCTTCTCCACCTCGTCCAGCAGCACCACGCTGTACGGGCGCCGCCGCACCGCCTCGGTGAGCTGGCCGCCCTCCTCGTAGCCGACGTAACCGGGGGGCGCGCCGACCAGCCGGGCCACGCTGTGCTTCTCGCCGTACTCCGACATGTCGATGCGGACCATGGCCCGCTCGTCGTCGAAGAGGAAGTCCGCGAGCGCCTTCGCCAGTTCGGTCTTGCCGACGCCGGTCGGGCCGAGGAAGAGGAAGGAGCCGGTGGGGCGGTCGGGGTCGGCGATGCCGGCACGGGAGCGGCGTACGGCGTCCGACACGGCGCGTACGGCCTCGCTCTGGCCGATGAGCCGCTTGCCGATCTCCTCCTCCATGCGCAGCAGCTTCTGCGTCTCGCCCTCCATCAGCCGGCCGGCCGGGATGCCGGTCCAGGCGGCGACCACGTCGGCGATGTCGTCGGCGCCGACCTCCTCCTTGACCATGGTGTCCCGGGCGGCCTCCTGCTCGGCGGCGGAGGCGGCCCGCAGCTCCTTCTCCAGCTGCGGGATCTCGCCGTACAGCAGCTTGGCCGCGGTGTCGAAGTCGCCGTCGCGCTGGGCCCGCTCGGCCTGTCCGCGCAGGTCGTCCAGCCTCTCCTTCAGCTCGCCGACCCGGTTGAGGGACTGCTTCTCCTTCTCCCAGCGGGCGGTGAGCCCGCGCAGCTCCTCCTCCTTGTCGGCGAGGTCGCGGCGCAGCTTCTCCAGGCGGGCGACGGAGGCCGGGTCGGTCTCCTTGGCGATCGCCAGCTCCTCCATCCGCAGCCGGTCGACGGAGCGCTGGAGCTCGTCGATCTCCACGGGGGAGGAGTCGATCTCCATGCGCAGCCGGGACGCGGACTCGTCCACGAGGTCGATGGCCTTGTCGGGCAGGAAGCGGGAGGTGATGTACCGGTCAGACAGGGTGGCGGCGGCCACCAGGGCGCTGTCGGCGATCTGCACCTTGTGGTGGGCCTCGTAGCGGCCCTTGAGGCCGCGCAGGATGGCGATGGTGTCCTCGACGGTCGGCTCGGCGACCAGGACCTGCTGGAAGCGGCGTTCCAGCGCCGGGTCCTTCTCGATCCGCTCCCGGTACTCGTCCAGGGTGGTGGCGCCGACCATCCGCAGCTCGCCGCGGGCGAGCATGGGCTTGAGCATGTTGCCCGCGTCCATGGCCGAGTCGCCGCCGGCCCCGGCGCCCACGACGGTGTGCAGCTCGTCGATGAAGGTGATGATCTGGCCGTCGGAGCCCTTGATCTCGGCGAGGACGGCCTTCAGCCGCTCCTCGAACTCGCCGCGGTACTTGGCGCCGGCCACCATCGCGCCGAGGTCGAGCGCGACCAGCCGCTTGTCCTTCAGCGACTCGGGCACGTCGCCCTTGACGATCCGCTGGGCGAGCCCCTCCACGACGGCGGTCTTGCCGACGCCCGGCTCGCCGATGAGGACCGGGTTGTTCTTCGTACGGCGGCTCAGCACCTGCACGACCCGCCGGATCTCCTGGTCCCGTCCGATGACGGGATCCAGCCGGCCCTCGCGGGCGGCGGCGGTGAAGTCGGTGCCGAACTTCTCCAGGGCCTTGTACTGGCCCTCGGGGTCGGCGGTGGTCACGCGGCGTCCTCCCCTGGCCTTCTTGAAGGCCTCCAGCAGCTTCTTGGCGTCGGCGCCCTGCCCGGTGAGCAGTTCGCCGGCGGCACCGCCCTGCGCGGCGATGCCGATCAGCAGGTGCTCGGTGGACAGGTACTCGTCGCCCAGCTCCCGGGCCCGCTCGCCGGCGTCGGCGATCACGGCCAGCAGCTCGCGGCTGGGCTGCGGCGGCGCCACGGTGGACCCGGCCACGCTGGGCAGCCCGGCCAGGATCCGCTCCGCGCCCGAGCGCACGGCGGCCTGGTCGGCGTCGACCGCGGCGAGCAGGTCGGTGATGTTCTCGTTGTCCTGCCCCTGGAGCAGAGCCAGCAGCAGGTGGGCGGGGGTGAGGTCCGGGTGCCCCCCGGTCACGGCGCGGTTGCTCGCGGCGTTGATCGCGTCCCGGCTCCTGTTGGTCAGCTCGGCGTCCACGTCTGCGTTCTCCTCCTCGACCGCTGTCCTGTGCTGACTTAACCAGCGTACACAAAGTTGAGTCTATTCCGCTCAAGCTTCGCCGGGGAGTGCCGAGGGGTTAGGTTGCGCGCATGACCAGGCACTCCCAGGACCCGGCTGCCCCCGACGAGCCGTACCTCGCCTTCTGGCGCGAACGGCATCTGTGCACCCTGACGACCCTGCGCCCGGACGGCAGCCCGCACGTGGTGCCGGTGGGGGTGACGTACGACGCCGGCGCCCGGCTGGCCCGGGTGATCACCAGCGGGACCAGCGCGAAGGCCCGGTACGTGGCCGCGGCCGGCGAGGCGGGCGCCCGGGTCGCGGTGTGCCAGGTGGACGGCCGGCGCTGGGCGACGCTGGAGGGGCGGGCGCGGGTGCGGACCGAGCCGGAGCGGGTGGCCGAGGCCGAGCGGCGCTACGCCGAGCGCTACCAGCGCGCGCCCCGGCCGAATCCGGCGCGCGTGGTGATCGAGATCGAGGTCGACCGGACGCTCGGGAACGGCTGACGTACGGCGATTTTCGGCCAGCATGGAAATATCCGCATACCGTGATGCATCCCCGCAAACGGCAGCGGGGGGGGGGGGGGGGGGGGGGGGGGGGGGGGGGGGGGGGGGGGGGGGGGGGGGGGGGGGGGAGGGGGGGGGGAGGGGGGGGGGGAGTGAGGCCG
>NZ_JBVJOT010000025.1:0-55257 GCF_055583025.1 Streptomyces sp. NPDC104831 | reverse complement strand
CCCGCTCCCCCCCCCCGCTCGCACTCCCCCCCCCTCCCTCTTCCCCCCCCCCCCCCCCCCCCCCCCCCCCCCCCCCCCCCCCCCCCCCCCCCCCCCCCCCCCCCCCCCCCCCCCCCCCCCCCCCCCCCCGCTGCGGGGGGAAGCACCTGAGCGATCTTTTACGACGGGGGAATCGCGTCAGGCACTGCGGGGGGTGGCCGAGATGGTCCTCAGGTCGGACTCCACCGGCTCCGGCAGCCGATGGTCCCGCTGGTCCAGGTTCACAAAGATCATTCCGTACCGGATGGCACACCGCACGGGCTGGGGGGCGCCGCGCGGCCTGCGCAGGCACCGGTACGCCCGCACGTCGCCGTCCTCGTCCCGGGTGACGACGACCGGTTCGCCGAACACGGTCACCATCAGCGAGTCACCGCTGTGGGGGATGGCGGTGACCAGGTCGATGAAGTGCCAGCCGGACCGGTAGGCGGTGGCCATTTCGCGACGGAAGGAGCGGTCGTCGGGTGGAGTGGTCATGACCGCACGACCCAGCTGCTGTCCGCCGGCGGGACCCACGAGCTGTCGCCCGGGACATCGGACGCCACGATCACCCAGCTGCTGTCACCGGCACCGACGCCGGCAGCGGCCTGTACGCGCCAACTGCTGTCCTGTGCGACAGCACCCTCCGCCCCCGCGTGACCGGCCAGCGCACCGAAGGCCAAGGCGGCGGAGAAGGCGGCGACAAGCGCCGAGCGAAGCATTGTCTTATGCATAGTCGGCTTCGTCCTCATGTGAAGGTCACCTCTCCCCCGTCCGGATACGACGATGGCCCATTCCGGCACGTCATGGCCACACAAACGATGCATCATGTTCCTGCACGTTCAGGACCCTGGGGGGTGGAGATTTGGCGATAAACGAGATTAAGCGGACACATCCCCACGGTCTGACCGACCTGTGCGAGGAGGGGAGCCGGCTCTACGGGAACGCTCTCCGGACGGGCCGCATAGCCCGCGCGGACGTGGAACCCGCGCCCTGCCTGATGGAGTTCGCCCTCCTCCACCCCGACCCCGACGACCCGAACTGGCTGCGCCCGGTGCCGCCGACGATCGCCCTGGCACAGCGGCTGAACCCGATCGAGCAGGAGATCACCCAGCGCCGCCGGGAGTCCATCGAACTCGCCGACGCTTTCGAGCCTTTCATGAGCATCAGTGCCCAGCCCACGGCGACCACCCACTCGATCACCGTGCTGGAGGGCCTGGACCGGATCAACGCGGCACTGGATCTGGCCACCTCCCAGTGCCAGACCGAGATGCTCACGGTCCAGCCGAGCCGTAAACGTCTCGAACACACCCTCGCCAAGGCCCTGGAGCGCGACCGCCCGCTGATCGAGCGGGGCTGCCGCATCCGCACCCTCTACCAGCACCCCGCCCGCTACAGCCCCGAGACGCTCGCCTACGTCGCCCAGTTCGCCGACGGCAAGGTCGAATACCGGACGATCGACGAACTGGCCGAGCGGCTGATCATCTGCGACGAGACGGTGGCCTTCATCCCCACCCGGGACGACGGCGAGGTCGCGCTCGAACTGAGGCACCCCGGACTCGTCCGCTATCTGATCAAGGTCTTCGAGTTCATGTGGGCCCGCGCGGTCCCGCTGAGCGCCGGCGCCCCCTACGAGACCGCCTCCGACGGCATCACCGAGGTCCAGCACTCCATAGCCAAGCTGCTCGTCGAGGGGCACGTGGACGAGGCCATCGCCCGCCGCCTCGGCATGAACGTACGCACCTGCCGGGCGCACATAGCGAAGCTGGCCCACGCCCTCGGCAGCGGCAGCCGCGCCCAGCTCGGCTATCTCATCGCCCAGTCCGGCATCCTGGACCGGGACCACTGAGGCCGTCCGCCCGCTCAGCGCGCGGCCGGGGGCTCGGGGTCGGCCCCGGCGAGCGCCCCGGCCGGCCGGGGCGGGCGGTGGCCGTCCAGTCCCACCTGGGCGATGCGCACACCGAGCTGGGTCCGGCTGGCCGCGCCCAGGGTCTCCGACAGCCGGGCGATGTGCGCCCGGCAGGTGCGCACGCTGATGCCCAGCCGCTCGGCGATCACCGCGTCCTGGTGGCCCTCCGCCAGCAGCTCGGCGATGGACTGCTCCCGGTGCGAGATCCCCTCGATGCCGGTGTCGGGCAGCGGCGCGGTCAGCGGGATGGCGAGCCGCCACAGCCGCTCGAAGACCGTCACCAGGTACTCCACCAGCGCCGGATGGCGCAGTTCCAGCGCCATCGTGCGGTCGGTGTTGGCGGGGATGAAGGCCACCGTGCGGTCGAAGAGGATGAGCCGGTCGATGACCTCGTCCAGGGTGCGGGCCTCCACCGTGTCGCCCATCAGCTCCAGGTAGTTCAGCAACCCCTGCCCGTGCCGCGCCACATGCGTGTAGAGGTCGCGCATGCGCACGCCCCGGCCGCGCAGCGCCAGCGCCCGGTGCAGGCCCTCGGTGAGCTCCGCCTCCCGCCGGATGCCGCCGGGCTGCACGGTGAGCACCTCGGTGGTGCACGCCTCGGTCGCCTCGTCCATCGCCGCCTGGATGCGGGCGAGTCCGTCCAGGACCCGGATGGCGCTGCCCTCCGCCGGTGCCGACAGGGCGTCGCGCTGCCGGCCCAGGCCCGCGTACCACTCGAACGCGGCCACGGCCGAGCCCACCCGCCGCTGGCTCGCGCTGACCTCGTCGTAGACGCCGCGCAGCAGCCGGGTCATGACCTCCTGCGGGGAGGTGGGAACCAGCCAGTCCATGTCGTCGGGATCGGGGTGCAGCAGGGCCAGTTCCAGCAGACAGGGCACGGGCTCGGCGTCCGTGCGCGGCACCCGTCCCCGGCGCACGGCACGGGAGTACACCCGATCGCCGGCCTCACACAGCCGGTCGGCACCGTGAGGGTGCTCCTCCGTCCCGCGCCCGGCCATCGCCCATTTCACCCCCGGTGTGCTGCCACTTCCGCAGCGCAACTATGCGCGGCGCCGACCGGGTCCGCAACACGGCTGCCCGGGCGGCGGCGCCCAGGTGCTCCCGCTTCGCCCGAGTTCGGGTGCCGTCCGGCCCTTCACATCGCACCGGGTCGCCGGCGGTGGCGCGGGCCCGGCTCCGCCGCGGCGGGACCGGGCGCCGGACCGGGGCCCGCGGCGGCTACTTCAGCCCGATGGCCGCGCAGTCCGCCTTGTACTTGGCGGTGCAGATGTCGTCGGCCGTGTAGATGCCGTCCGCGAGGACGGTGTCCTTGATGCTGCCCTTGGTCAGCGCGCTGACCTGCACCAGCCTGGCCGGGATGTCCTTGGCGGTGGGGCTGTCCACGCGGTCCCGGGTGAGGGCGTCGAACTGGATGTCCTTGCCCTGGAGCTTGGTGACGGCGATCTGCGCGGCGGCCTCGGCCTCGTCCGGGTAGGACTTGTAGACGCTCATGTACTGCTCGCCGGCCACGATCCGCTGCACCGCGTCCAGGTCGGCGTCCTGACCGGTGACCGGGGGCAGGTCGGTGACGCCCGCCGCCTTCAGGGCCTTGATGACACCGCCCGCCATGCCGTCGTTCGCGGAGTAGACACCGGCGATGTTGCCCTTGCCCAGCGCGGCGATCGCCTTGGCCATGTTCGCCTCGGCGTTCTCCGGCTTCCAGTCCGTGGTGTCGTAGCTCGCGGCGATCGTCACCTTGCCGTTCAGCTCGGAGAGCGCGCCCTCCTTGAACTGCTTGGCGTTGGGGTCGGTGGGCGAGCCGTTCATCATGACGATCTTGTCGGAGGTGTCCGCGGCCGACCCGAGGGCCTCCATCAGGGTCCGGCCCTGCACCTCGCCGACGAGTTCGTTGTCGAAGGAGACGTAGGCGTCGATCGGGCCCTCGGCGAGCCGGTCGTAGGCGATGACCGGGATGCCCGCGTCCTTGGCCTTCTTCACCTGGCCGGCGATGGCGTGCGCGTCCACCGCGTCCAGCAGGATGACGTCGGCCCGGGCGTCGATCAGGTTCTGCATCTGCTCGGCCTGCCGGGCGGCGCTCGCGTCGGCGTTGGCGTACTCGACCTTGCCCTTGTTCCGGGTGAGTTCGGCGACCTTGCGCTTGATGATGGGGTAGTCGAACTTGTCGTAGCGGGTGTTCGCCTTCTCCGGCAGCAGCAGGCCCACGGTGATGTCGTCACCCTTGGTCGGGCTCGCGCTCGCGCCGTCCCCCGTCGCGTTCAGCACGCCGCAGCCGGCAAGCGAGAGAGTCATCGTGGAGGCGGCCACGGACATGGCGATACGACGCATTCGGGGGCTCACTTCAGGTGTGGTACGGAGGGGTGGTGCGCTACGACCCGGGTGTCTGAAAAGACAACGCGGCACGCCCGCCCGGCGTCAAGAAAAATCACTTAACGAGTGCGCAACACCACGCTCAGCAGCAATTGTGAAGGTTGCGCGAAACCCCCTGCAAAGCACTGTTACCTCCCCTGCACACCAAGGAAGTTCACAGGTGATGGAGATCTGTACAACCAACCCGGTTCACCGCGAGTCGTGACCATCGGCGGCCCCGGGCCGCCCTCCGACTCGATCAGAGGAACGAATGAACCCAGCCAGACGCGCGACCGCCACGGCCGTCGTGCTCGCCGCAGCCGGCGCCCTGCTGAGCGCCGTCGCCCCGTCCGCGTCCGCCGCCGTGAGCTGCGCCTCCCCCGTGTACCAGCGGCAGTTCTTCGCGAACACCACCTTCAAGGGCACCCCGAAGAAGACCGACTGCGACAGCGCCGTCGCCGAGAAGTGGGGCACCGGCGCCCCGGCCGCGGGCCTGCCCAAGGACAACTTCGGCGTCCGCTGGACCGTGACCCGCGACTTCGGCTCCGGCGGGCCCTTCGCCCTGCCGGTCACCGCCCAGGACGGCATCCGGGTGTACCTGGACGGCAGCCGCAAGGTCGACCTGTGGAAGAACGTCTCCACGACCCAGAAGAAGACCGTCAACGTCACGATCCCCTCCGGCAAGCACACGCTCCGCGTGGACTTCGTCAACTGGACCGGCGCCGCGGACGTCTCCTTCGCCTACACCCCCCGCACCACGGCCGACGTGGACAAGGTCAAGCCCCTGGTGCCGTCCGGGGCCTCGGTGTCGTACGACCCCGCGACCGGCCGGGCCAAGGTGAGCTGGTCGAAGAACAAGGAGATGGACCTCGCCGGTTACCGCCTCTACCGGCGGCTGCAGGGCCGCCCGTTCGAGGCCGCGCCGCTGGCGACGACCACCGCCACCAGCTACACCGACACCACCCTCCCGGTGACCGGCGAGACCTTCTACTACGAGGTCCGCGCCTACGACAAGGCCCGCAACGAGTCCGCGGGCACGGCCGACAAGCCCGTCACCACCGCCGACCGCACCGCGCCCGGCGCGCCGGCCGGCCTGGAGATCACCGACGCCTCCGAGCAAGGCGGCCTGCGCGTCGGCTGGAGCCAGGTGACCGGCGCGGCCTCCTACCGGGTCTACCGGGCGACGAGCGCGACCGGCACCTACACCCGCGTCGGTGACACCGCGGAACGGTCCTACCGGGACGCCACGGCCGCGGTGGGCACCACCTACTACTACCGGGTGTCCGCGATGGACGCGGCGGGCAACGAGTCCGCCCGGTCCGCCGCCGTCACCGGCGAGCGCCGGGACGACACCCCGCCGCCGCCGGTCACCGGGCTGAAGGCCACCCCGACCGACTACGGCTTCGAGCTCACCTGGGACAAGAACCCGGCGCCCGACCTGCTGCGGTACTCCGTCTACGTGGGCGAGGTCCTCAGCGACGGCGAGGAGAGCGTCTGCTCCGCCTCCGAGACCGCCTGGCTGATGCCCGACGTCACCTCCTACCGGCACACCACGGTCCCCGACGGCGATCAGCGCTGCTTCTTCGTCGATGCCGTCGACTCGTCCGGGAACTCCCGCTACAGGCAGACCGGCGAGGCCGACGTGGTGGTCGCCACCGAGCTGGGCACGCCGGAGGACGAGGGCGCCGAGCCCCCGGCCGGCGGCGCCGGAGCGTAGAAGAAGGGGCCCGGGTGAACCCGGGCCCCTCCACGTGCGGTACGCGCCGTCAGTCCTGCTGCTGCCGCTTGGGCCGCCACACCACCAGCGCGCTGGTCTGCTGGACCTCCTGGTACGGCACCAGGTCGCGCCGGTAGGAGGCGTGCACCGCGGCCTCGCGCTGCCGCATCGCCGCCGCCGCGCCGTCCAGGGCCGCCTCCAGCTCCGCGACCCGGGACTGGAGCGCGGCGACCTGGTTCTCCAGCTCGATGATCCGCTTGATGCCGGCCAGGTTGATGCCCTCGTCCTGCGACAACTGCTGCACCTGGCGGAGCAGTTCGATGTCCCGCGCCGAGTAGCGCCGGCCCCGGCCCGCGGTGCGGTCCGGGGAGACCAGGCCCAGCCGGTCGTACTGGCGCAGCGTCTGCGGGTGGAGTCCGGAGAGCTGGGCCGCCACCGAGATGACGTAGACCGGGGTCTCATCGGTCAGTTCGTACGGTGAGAAACCACCGCGCTGGCGGGGACGACGGCCATCCATCACTCTCAAGCTCCCTTCGCGGCCTCGAACAGCTCCGCCCGCGGGTCCTCGCCCGCGGTCGCCTCGCGATACGCCTCCAGTGCGTCACGAGCCTTCCCCGACAGGTCCGTGGGGACACGCACCTCCACGGTGACCAGCAGATCGCCGCGGGTGCCGTCCTTGCGGACCGCGCCCTTGCCCCGGGCCCGCATCGTACGGCCGTTCGGGGTGCCGGGGGGCAGTTTCAGGGTGACGGGCGGACCGCCGAGGGTCGGCACCCGCACCTCTCCGCCGAGGGCCGCCTCGGGATACGTCACCGGCACGGTGACGGTGAGGTTGTCGCCCTTGCGCCCGAACACCGGGTGCTCCCCGACGTGGACGACCACGTACAGGTCGCCGGCCGGGCCGCCCCGCTCGCCGGGCGCGCCCTTGCCGCGCAGCCGGATGCGCTGGCCGTCGGTCACCCCCGCGGGGATGCGGACCTGCATGGTCCGCGACGACTTGGCGCGTCCGCTGCCCTTGCACTCCTCGCAGGGCTGCTCGGCGATCAGGCCACGGCCCTTGCAGTCGGGGCAGGGGTCGGTGAGCGAGAAGCCGCCGCCGGAGCCCCGCGCGACCTGTCCGGTGCCGACGCAGGTCGGGCACACGCGCGGCGTGCCGTTCTTGTCGCCGGTGCCCGAGCATGCCTTGCAGGGCGCCTGGGAGGACATCCGCAGGGGCACCGTGGCGCCCTCGATGGCCTCCGTGAAGCTCAGCGTCACCTCGGACTCGACGTCCTGGCCGCGCCGGGGCTGGGTCCGCGGGCCCGCGGTGCCGCCGCGGTTGAACAGGCCCCCGAAGACGTCACCGATGCCGCCGCCGAAGCCTCCGCCCTGGGCGGCGCCCCCGAAGAGGTCGCCCAGGTCGAAGTTGAAGGAGCCGCCGGCCGCGCCCGGCCCGGGGCGGAAGCCGCCGCTGCCGAAGAGCGCGCGCGCCTCGTCGTACTCCTTGCGCTTCTTGGGGTCGCCGAGGACGTCGTTCGCCTCGGAGATCTCCTTGAAGCGCTCCTCGGCCTTGGCGTTGCCCTTGTTGGCGTCCGGGTGGAACTCGCGGGCGAGCTTGCGGTACGCCTTCTTGATCTCGGCGTCGGTGGCGTCCTTGGGGACGCCGAGGACCTTGTAGTAGTCCTTCTCGATGAAGTCCTTGGTGCTCATCCCCGACGTCCCTCCTTCCCCTCTGTCACGTCAGCCCTCGTCCGGGCCACCGTTCTCCTTGTCGCCGTCCGCCGCCGTGTCCTCCTCGGCACCCTCGGCCTGGTCCGCCTTGACGGTCTGCGCGCCCGGCTGCGGCTCGGCCACGGCCACCCGCGCGGGGCGGATGGTGCGCTCGCCGATGCGATACCCGGGCTGCAGGATCGCCACGCAGGTCGTCTCGGTGACGTCCGGCGCGTAGGAGTGCATCAGGGCCTCGTGGATCGTCGGGTCGAAGGGCTCGCCCTCCTTGCCGAACTGCTGCAGGCCCATCTTGGCCGCGACGGTCTCCAGCGACTCGGCCACCGACTTGAAGCCGCCGACCAGTTCGCCGTGTTCCCGTGCCCGGCCGATGTCGTCGAGCACCGGGAGCAGCTCGGTCAGGAGGTTCGCCACGGCGATCTCCTTGACCGCGGCCCGGTCGCGCTCGACGCGGCGGCGGTAGTTCTGGTACTCGGCCTGGAGGCGCTGGAGGTCCGCCGTGCGCTCGCTGAGCGCCGTGCGCACCTGGTCCAGCTGGGCGACCAGACCGGCGTTCTCTGCGGGTCCGTCCCCGGCCGGGGCCGCCCCCTCCTCGGGGGCGGCCTTCGGCTCGGCGTCGTCGGAGGTGGCGCCGGAGGGGACGTCGGGCTTCTCCTCGAAGCCCGGGGTCTCCTCCGTCACGCGGCACCGTCCTTGCGCTCGTCGTCCACGATCTCGGCGTCCACGACGTCGTCGTCCTTGGCGTCACCGGCGGGGGCACCGCCGGCGGCCTGGGCGCCCTGGGCGTCGGCGTACAGGGCCTGGCCCAGCTTCTGCGAGACGGCCGCGACCTTCTCGGTGGCGGTGCGGATCTCGGCGGTGTCCTCGCCCTTGAGCTTCTCCTTCAGCTCGGCGACGGCGGACTCCACCTCGGTCTTGACCTCGCCGGGGACCTTGTCCTCGTTGTCCTTGAGGAACTTCTCGGTCTGGTAGACGAGCTGCTCGCCCTGGTTGCGGGTCTCGGCGGCCTCGCGGCGCTTGTGGTCCTCCTCCGCGTAGCGCTCGGCCTCCTCGCGCATGCGGTCGACCTCGTCCTTCGGGAGCGAGGAGCCGCCGGTGACGGTCATCTTCTGCTCCTTGCCGGTGCCGAGGTCCTTCGCCGTGACGTGCATGATGCCGTTGGCGTCGATGTCGAAGGAGACCTCGATCTGCGGGACGCCGCGGGGCGCCGGCGGCAGACCGGTCAGCTCGAACATGCCGAGCTTCTTGTTGTACGCGGCGATCTCGCGCTCGCCCTGGTAGACCTGGATCTGCACCGACGGCTGGTTGTCCTCGGCCGTGGTGAAGATCTCCGAGCGCTTGGTCGGGATCGTGGTGTTGCGCTCGATCAGCTTGGTCATGATGCCGCCCTTGGTCTCGATGCCGAGGGACAGCGGGGTGACGTCGAGCAGCAGGACGTCCTTGACCTCGCCCTTGAGGACACCGGCCTGGAGCGAGGCGCCGATGGCGACGACCTCGTCCGGGTTCACACCCTTGTTGGCCTCCTTGCCGCCGGTCAGCTCCTTGACCAGTTCGGCGACGGCGGGCATACGGGTGGAGCCACCGACGAGCACGACGTGGTCGATCTCGTTGATGGAGATGCCGGCGTCCTTGATGACGTTGTGGAACGGCGTCTTGCAGCGCTCCAGCAGGTCGGCCGTCAGCTGCTGGAACTGGGCGCGGGTGAGCTTCTCGTCCAGGTGCAGCGGGCCCTCGGCGGACGCCGTGATGTACGGCAGGTTGATCGAGGTCTCGGTGGAGGAGGACAGCTCGATCTTGGCCTTCTCGGCGGCCTCGCGGAGGCGCTGGAGGGCCATCTTGTCCTTGGACAGGTCCACGCCGTGACCGGACTGGAACTGCTTGACCAGGTAGTCGACGACGCGCTGGTCCCAGTCGTCACCACCGAGGTGGTTGTCACCGTTGGTGGCCTTCACCTCGACGACGCCGTCGCCGATCTCCAGCAGGGACACGTCGAAGGTGCCGCCGCCGAGGTCGAAGACGAGGATCGTCTGGTCGTCCTTGTCGAGGCCGTAGGCGAGGGCCGCGGCGGTCGGCTCGTTGACGATGCGCAGGACGTTCAGACCGGCGATCTCGCCGGCCTCCTTCGTCGCCTGGCGCTCGGAGTCGTTGAAGTAGGCCGGGACGGTGATGACCGCGTCCGTGACCTTCTCGCCCAGGTAGGCCTCGGCGTCCCGCTTCAGCTTCTGCAGGATGAACGCGGAGATCTGCTGCGGGTTGAAGTCCTTCCCGTCGAGCGCGATCTTCCAGTCGGTGCCCATGTGGCGCTTGACGGACCGGATGGTCCGGTCGACGTTGGTGACCGCCTGGCGCTTGGCCACCTCGCCGACGAGCACCTCGCCGTTCTTCGCGAAGGCGACGACGGACGGCGTGGTCCTGGCACCCTCGGCGTTGGTGATGACGGTGGGCTCGCCGCCCTCCAGAACGCTGACGACGGAGTTAGTCGTGCCCAGGTCGATGCCGACCGCACGTGCCATGGTTGATTCCTCCAGCTGACTTGAGTGGAACAGGCTCAAGTGTGCACGAGGAGGAGCGCGGGGTCAACAGACCTGAGTCAGTCGGACTCAACTCTTATCCGCTCCTTACGCGCAAGTGCCCGCTGACCCGCGTCGATGCCGGCCGCCTCGGCTGCGGGACAGGCACCCGAAGGAGTACGAGGGGGATCACGACGACGACGACCGCGCCGGCCACCCAGAGCGCGGCCCCCTTCCCGGTCCACCCCGCGTGCACCAGTACCCCGACGAGCACCGAGGAGAACGAGGCGGCCCCGAGCAGCACGACCGACCCCTGCGGGGTGAGCCCGAGCCGGCGCAGCCGGTGCGCGAGGTGGTCCGGGCCGCGCCGCAGCAGCGGGCGCCGGGCGGTGGTCCGGGCGAGGACGACCAGCAGGGCGTCGGCGACGGCGACGGCGGCCAGGCAGAACACCACGGCCGCGCTCGGCCCGAGCGCGTACCCCGCGCGCGTGAAGACGACGGCGGAGGACAGCACGAACCCGGTGAACAGCGAGCCGCAGGCGCCGAGACCGACCCGCGCCGGGTGCCAGTTGTGCATCAGGAAGCCGGTGAGGGCGGCGGCGACCACGCTCAGCAGCACCGCG
This sequence comes from Streptomyces sp. NPDC104831, assembly GCF_055583025.1. Lineage (NCBI taxonomy): Bacteria > Bacillati > Actinomycetota > Actinomycetes > Kitasatosporales > Streptomycetaceae > Streptomyces > Streptomyces sp. NPDC104831. Next base: position 44,430 of record NZ_JBVJOT010000025.1, on the reverse strand, counting down.
AGACCGTCCATCACCTCGGCGGCGGCGCAGGCGCCCACCCCGAAGGCGGTGATCACCCCGACCGTCCCGGCCAGCCCGTCGGCGTGGTCCAGCCCGCGGAAGGCGAGGGTGGTGCACACGATCCAGCCGACGGCCAGCACCCCGCCCGGCAGGCCCGTGTCGTCGTAGGGCACCACCCAGACCGCCGCCACGGCCGTGCCGGCGACGAGCACCCGGGCGCGCAGCCGCCACACGTCGGCCACCAGGCCCAGGGCGGCGATCGCGGCGGCCGCCGTCAGCAGCTGCCCGACGCCCTCCCCGAGCGGGGCCACCCGGCTCCACTGCCCCACCCCGGCGACCAGGCAGGTGACGGCCACGACGGCGAGCCCGCCGAGCAGCGGGAGGGGACGCTGGCGGCGCCGGTCGCAGATCCCGGCCCGCAGGGCGGGCGCCCGCAGCGCCGCGGCGAGCACGGCGGTCAGCAGGAGGGCGGCAGTGGCGGCGGTGATCCCGTAGAGCACGGCTCTAAGGTAGGGGCGAAAGTATCAATTCGGTACGAATAACACGATCCGATTGCCTGGCGGCGATCCATATCACCCCGCGCTCTGCTGCATCCCGAAGGAAGATGGGGGTAGTCTCAGACGGACTACATAAGTTACCGCTTAGTAATGTTCGTCAGCCCAGACAGCTCGTTCCGACCGAGGCCGCTTCAGGAGCCCCAATGCAACTCGCCGCGATCATCGTGTCGCTGGTCCTGATCGTGGTCGGCGTGGCACTGTTCGGCCGCGCCCTCCTCCAGATCTACAACCACATGCGGCTGGGCCAGCCGGTACCGGCCGGCACGCGGACCGACGATCCCGCACAGCGCACCATGACCGTGGTCCGGGAGTTCCTCGGCCACACCCGCATGAACCGCTGGGGCATCGTCGGCGTGGCGCACTGGTTCGTCGCCGTCGGCTTCTTCACGCTGCTGCTGACGATCGTCAACGCGTTCGGGCAGCTGTTCGAGGCGGACTGGATCCTGCCGGTCCTCGGCGACTGGGCACCGTACAACGTCTACGTCGAGTTCATCGGCACGATGACCGTCGTCGGCATCCTCGTGCTGATCGTGATCCGCCAGCTGAGCCACCCGCGCGACCCGGGCCGCAAGTCCCGCTTCGCCGGCTCGAACTTCGGCCAGGCGTACTTCGTCGAGACCGTCATCCTCATCGTCGGCGTCTGCATCTTCATGCTGCACGCCCTCGAAGGCGCCCAGCACCACGTCGACGGCTACGAGGCCTCGTTCTTCATCTCGTACCCGGTCGTCGCCTGGCTGCGGGACATGGACCTCTCCACGCTCCAGAACCTCACCTACTTCTTCGCCGGACTGAAGATCGCGACCAGCTTCATCTGGATGATCACGGTCTCCCTGAAGACCGACATGGGCGTGGCCTGGCACCGCTTCCTGGCGTTCCCGAACATCTGGTTCAAGCGCAACGCCGACGGCTCCACCGCGCTCGGCGCGCTCCAGCCGATGACCTCCGGCGGCAAGCCGATCGACTTCGAGGACCCGGGCGAGGACGACGTCTTCGGCGTCTCCCAGGTCGAGCAGTTCTCCTGGAAGGGCCTGCTGGACTTCTCCACCTGCACCGAGTGCGGCCGCTGCCAGTCGCAGTGCCCCGCCTGGAACACCGGCAAGCCGCTCTCCCCCAAGCTGCTGATCATGTCGCTGCGGGACCACGCGCACGCCAAGGCGCCGTACCTGCTCGCGGGCGGCGGCAAGACCATGGAGGGCGAGGAGAAGGCGTCCGAGGAGCAGCTGAAGGACGTCCCCGCCGCCGCCCTGGCCGAGGCCGAGCGCCCGCTGATCGGCACCGCCGAGGAGAACGGCGTCATCGACCCGGACGTGCTGTGGTCCTGCACCACCTGCGGCGCCTGCGTCGAGCAGTGCCCGGTGGACATCGAGCACGTCGACCACATCGTGGACATGCGCCGCTACCAGGTGATGATCGAGAGCGCCTTCCCCTCCGAGGCGGGCACGATGCTCAAGAACCTGGAGAAGAAGGGCAACCCCTGGGGCCTGGCGAAGAAGCAGCGCCTGGAGTGGACCAAGGAGGTCGACTTCGAGGTCCCCGTCGTCGGCAAGGACATCGAGGACCTCACCGAGGTCGAGTACCTGTACTGGGTCGGCTGCGCCGGCGCCCTGGAGGACCGCGCGAAGAAGACCACCAAGGCCTTCGCCGAGCTGCTGCACATCGCGGGCGTGAAGTTCGCGATCATGGGCGGCGACGAGAAGTGCACCGGTGACTCCGCCCGCCGCCTCGGCAACGAGCCCCTGTTCCAGCAGCTCGGCATGGAGAACGTCGCCGCGCTGAACATGGCGTTCGGCGAGGACGACGAGGACCCGGCGACGAAGAAGCCGAAGTCCGCGAAGAAGATCGTCGCGACCTGCCCGCACTGCCTGAACACCATCGGCAACGAGTACCCGCAGCTCGGCGGCGACTACGAGGTCATCCACCACACCCAGCTGCTCCAGCACCTGGTGGACGAGGGCAAGCTGATCCCCGTCACCCCGGTCGAGGGCATCATCACCTACCACGACCCCTGCTACCTGGGCCGCCACAACAAGATCTACACGCCCCCGCGCGAGATCATCGGCAAGGTCCCGGGCCTCAGGAACGAGGAGATGCACCGCCACAAGGAGCGCGGCTTCTGCTGCGGCGCCGGCGGCGCGCGGATGTGGATGGAGGAGCGGATCGGCAAGCGCATCAACAACGAGCGCGTCGACGAGGCCCTCTCCCTCAACCCCGACATCGTCTCCACCGCCTGCCCGTTCTGCCTGGTCATGCTCACCGACTCGGTGAACGGCAAGAAGAACGACGGCAAGGCCAAGGAGTCCATCCAGGTCGTGGACGTCGCGCAGCTGCTGCTCGACTCCGTCAAGACGCCGGCCGACCCGGCGGGCGAGGCGGAGACCGAGACCGCCCCGGAGCCGGAGCCGGTGAAGTAACCCGCTCCCCGCACACGACGGCGCCCCCTGCTTCGCACAGGCAGGGGGCGCCGTCGTGTCTGCGCGGGACCGTCCGGCTCAGGCGCCCTTGGGGGCGGCCTGCTGGACCACGTCGAAGGACCACAGGGTCGAACCGGAGGCCGCGGGCTTCGGGCGCTCGCCGCCTTCCCCGCCGCCCTCGCCGCCGCCGTGGTGCGCGGCCTTCATCGGCCCCTCCATCCAGGCCTGGAAGGACTCCTCGTCCCGCCAGCGGGTGTAGACGAGGTACTGGTCGGTGCCCTCCACGGGCCGCAGCAGCTCGAACCACTCGAAGCCGTCGGAGTTCTCCACCGCGTGGGCCCGCGAGGCGAACCGCTTCTCCAGCACCTCCCGCTGCTCGGCGGGAACGGTCAGCACGTTGATCTTCACTACGCTCATGGACCCATCCTGGACCATGGAGCCCCGCCGAACGCCGCGGAACCCCGAGGGAATTCGGGGTGCGGTGCCGGACGGCCCCCTAGGGGATGTCACAGGTCGGCCGCAAAGCCGCGCGAGGACCACAGGCCCCGTCACGCGGCCCGCCCGGACCAGGTACGTTCGATGACGTGGCTGGATTCAGGATCGGACGCGGGGGCCGGGACGACCGTACCCCCCAAGGACAGCAGGCGCCCCAAGGACCGTCGTACGGGCGCGGGCACGGCCCCGCGCAGCCCGGGGGACCGTCGTACGGGCAGCCGCCGTACGGCCGCCCGGGCCCGTCGGGACCGGCGGGTCCCTCGCACGGCTACCCGTCGGCGCCGCAGCCGCCGTACCCACACCAGGGGCAGCAGCCGCCGTACCCGCACCAGGGGCAGTCCTACGGCTACCCGGGCCCCGCGGACGACGGCCCCGAGTACTTCGGCGACGGCGGCCACCCGGGCGGCGGCCACGGCGGACACGGCGGGCACGACCCCTACGCCGCCGACCAGCCGGGCCACACCCAGGCGTTCTCCGTCGACGAGGCCGCGAGCTACACCCAGGGGGCGACCTACCAGGCCGGCTCGGCCCCCGCACCGGCCGCCCCGATCGGCCCGCCGCTGCACTGGAAGGAACTGCTGAAGGGGATCGTCCTCGCCCCGAACGACACCTTCCTGCGCATGCGGGACTACACGATGTGGATCCCCGCCCTCATCGTGACCTTCCTCTACGGCCTGCTCGCCGTCTTCGGCTTCGACGGCGCCCGCCATGACGCGATCAGCGCGACGCTGTCCAACGCGGTGCCGATCGTGCTGGTGACGGCGGTCGTGATGGTGCTGGGCCTGTTCGTCCTGGGCGCGGTCACCCACACCCTGGCCCGCCAACTCGGCGGCGACGGCGCCTGGCAGCCCACGGTGGGCCTGTCCATGCTGATCACGGCCCTCACCGACGCGCCCCGGCTGATCGTCGCCATGTTCTTCGGCGGCGACGCCGGCTTCGTCCAGATCCTCGGCTGGGCCACCTGGATCGGCGCCGGCGCCCTGCTGACCCTGATGGTCTCCCGCTCCCACGACCTGCCCTGGCCGAGGGCGCTGGGGGCGTCGGCGATCCAGCTCATCGCACTGCTGTCGATCGTGAAGCTCGGCACGTTCTGAGCGTCCGCGCACGCGCACGCGAAAGGGCCCCCGGCGACGGGGGCCCTTTCGCATGCGTACGCAACCGGGCTCAGGCGTCGAGGACCTGCCCGGCCCGCTTCACGACGGGCGGCTCGACGCTCCAGGGGAAGTTGATCCAGTCGTCGGTCCGCTTCCACACGTACTCGCACTTCACGAGGGAGTGGGACTTCTCGTAGATCACCGCGGAGCGCACCTCGGCGACGGTGTCCAGGCAGAAGTCGCGGACCAGCTTCAGCGTCTTGCCGGTGTCGGCGACGTCGTCGGTGATCAGCACCTTCTTGTCGGAGAAGTCGATCACGTTCGGGACGGGGGCGAGCATCACCGGCATCTCGAGCGTGGTCCCCACACCCGTGTAGAACTCCACGTTCACCAGGTGGATGTTCTTGCAGTCGAGGGCGTAGGCGAGTCCGCCGGCGACGAAGACACCGCCGCGGGCGATGCTCAGCACGATGTCGGGCTCGTACCCGTCGTCGGCGATAGTCTGCGCCAGCTCCCGGATCGCGGATCCGAAGAGGTCGTAGGTCAGGTTCTCCCGCACTTCTGCGCTGCTCATGCTGTACTGGCCCTCACACCTGGGTCCGATGGAAATTGAGGAAGGACCGCGAGGCGGTCGGCCCGCGCTGCCCCTGGTACCGGGAGCCGTAGCGCTCACTGCCGTACGGGGACTCGGCGGGCGAGGTCAGCCGGAACATGCACAGCTGCCCGATCTTCATGCCCGGCCACAGCTTGATGGGGAGCGTGGCGAGGTTGGACAGCTCAAGGGTGACGTGTCCGCTGAAGCCGGGGTCGATGAACCCGGCGGTGGAGTGCGTGACCAGCCCGAGCCGGCCGAGCGAACTCTTGCCCTCCAGACGGGAGGCGAGGTCGTCGGGCAGCGTGATGACCTCGTAGGTGGAGGCGAGCACGAACTCCCCGGGGTGCAGGATGAACGGCTCGTCCCCCTCGGGCTCGACCAGCCGCGTCAGGTCCGCCTGCTCGACGGAGGGGTCGATGTGCGGGTAGCGGTGGTTCTCGAACACCCGGAAGTAGCGGTCCAGTCGCACGTCGATGCTCGACGGCTGGACCATGGATTCGTCGTAGGGATCGATCCGTACCCGCCCGGCGTCGATCTCGGCCCGGATGTCCTTGTCTGAGAGAAGCACGTAGCGAGGATACGCAAGGCGCGCGGAACCATCGCAATCACGACGGCGCCGCGCGCTCCCTGTCACGCTCCGGCTACGGCCGGTACCACTTCGCCGCCTACCGCTTCTCCAGGACGACGGGCACCGCGCTCCGCAGCCGGGCGCACCGCGGACACCGCACGAGCCGGCCGGGGCCGAGCCGCTCGGCCTGCTGCATCGGGAACGAAGCGGTGCTGAAGACGTGCCCGTCCGCACAGCGGACGACGGTGCGTTGCATCAAGTCCCTCAAGTCCCTTCCCCAAGAGCCGCGTCCGGCGTTCTGCCCGGACGCCAAAAGCCACATTACGGGATCAAAGAGACGACGCTCCAGGCGGCACTCCGGCCCCCACGGTACGCCCCAACTCACCGCCCCCCGCAGCCGGATCCCACCCGGACCCGCGACCCCGGCCCACCACGCTTCCGCGATGATGTAGAGTGAGCGAGCGTCGGACAAGGGATTCCCCGAACTCCATGTCCGTACATACGCGGGTGTAGTTTAATGGTAGAACATCAGCTTCCCAAGCTGAGAGCGCGAGTTCGATTCTCGTCACCCGCTCCATGCTGAAGGCCCAGGTCAGAGACCTGGGCCTTGTTGTTGTGCGGCGTGATAGGCGGGCTCGTGCCACAGGCGTGCCAGTTCCGCACCACAAGGGGCCCGCAGGGTGGCCTCCGCCCGTGGCGAAGGTCACCGACCGACCGACGACCGGGTACGAAGCCGCGGTTCCAGGAGGTCGAGGGCCTCCTCCCAGCGGAAGCTGTCGGCGCCGCCGCCTGCCTTGGGCTGGTGGGGCTTGTAGGAGCCGATCAGGATGCCCATCTCCCGGAGCTGGTCCAGGCTTCGCTGATAGGCGGGGTGAGCCGCTTGGGCGGCGTTCAGGTAGGGAAGGACAGCCGTGGGAACGCCCATCCCGTACGCCTCGCAGAGGATCGCGAGGGCGAGGGTGTCGGATATGCCTGCCGCCCATTTGTTGACCGTGTTGAAGCTGGCCGGGGCGACGGCGATGGCGTCCGCCGGAGGGAGTGGGCGGGGATCGCCGGGTGCGCGCCAAGCGGAGCGGATCGGATAGCCCGTCTGTTCCTCGATCGCTGCGGTGTCGAGGAATCCCAGGCCCTGGGGGGTGGCGACAACGCCCACGTCCCAGTGGCGCTCCTGCGCGGCTGTGATCAGCCTGTCGACATCGGCGGCGACACCGCACGCGCAGACCACGACGTACAGGAAGGGCCTCTTGTCCGAAGCGCTCGGTTCGTTCACGCGGTGACTCCCAGGCGGCGGCTGAATCGGTGCAGTTCCGGCAGGGTACGGCGGCGATCGCGGGCGGCCATGCCGGCGACCAGCTCACGCACGGCAGGACGGCGGACGTCCTGGGCGGCGCAGGTCTCGGCGATGCGCAGGGCCTGGTAGCCGTCGGCGAGCCGCCCCTGCTGGCTGTAGGCGCGGGCCGTGTCGATCCACAGGGAGGCCCGGCGTTCGGGGACAGGTAGGGGGCGGCGCATGAGCGGGCGGGCCGTCCGCAGGGCGCGGTCGGCGTCGCCGAAGGCCACCAGGGCGCTGACCTCGTGCAGGGCGACGTTGGTGGGGCTGAAGCTGGCCCAGGCATCCGGCCGGTCGAGCGCGACGTAGCGCGCCACTTCCTTCGCCTCCGTGAGCAGTTCCCGTGCCGCGCCACGGTCTCCACCGCTGCCGGCCGAGGTGACACCACGCAGTAACAGCAGTCCGAGGGCCGCGAGGTACTGCGGAGACCGGCGGTCGTAGGACCCTGTGAGCCGCTCGGCGGTGTGCCGGACCAGGCTGACAGCCTGAGTCGGGTGCTTCGCGCGCGCCAGGACGTGGGCCTGCACGCGGACGCTCGATGCCAGGACCACCGGGTCGCCGCAACGCTCGGCCTCGGTCATGGCCCGACCGACGGCGAGCCAGGCGTTGCCCTGGTCGTTCTGCTTGAGCAGCAGACTGGTCAGGGTCTGATACGCGGTGGCCAGCAACCCCGAGAGGTCGGTGCTGTCCGCCGTATCGCCGGACGCCTGCCGCAGGTCCGCGATCAGGCCCGGCAGCGCTTGCTCCAGCCCCGCGTAGTCACAGAGGTGGAAGAGCCGGCGCGCTGCGCCGACGCGCAGACGGAGGCGGTTCGTGTCCAGCGGGGCACCGGTGCCCTCCGGACCGGTTCCCGGCAACAGCGCTCGCACGAGCCCGGTACGCGCGTCAGAGGAGTCGCAGGCGGAAGAGTCACTGTCGAGAGGGCCGGGGGAAGCAGTAAGCCCGGCGGTACTCACGGCCATGCTCGCGGCGATGAAGGTACGGCGCTGCATATCTTCTGCTCCCGGGTCGGCGATGGAGGCTTCCTGAGCGACGGCGAGACCCACCTCCCGCGCGGGGATGCGGAGTTCGGCCGCGACCGCACGCAGCACTCCCATGTTGTCCGTGCCACGCCCGCTCTCCAGTCGGCTCACCTTGGACTGGTGGTATCCCAACGAGGCGGCGACGTCCTTTTGCGAGCGGCCCTGTAGCACCCGGGCACGGCGAATCACCTCGCCGATCCGTCTCGACTCACTGTGCGCTGCGGCCATCTGTCACGGATCCTTCCGCCGTTGACCCCGCCTGCTCAACGAGCGTAGGTCAGCCGTGCCTCGCCGAGATGCGGAACCTGCATACCTGATGCAGCGCCCGCGCCAGGGCAGGCCGCTGATCGCGCCGGACTGCTTGCCTGAAACGGCCGCACACGTTCCAGAAGGGCCGCCGTTGATGGACACGCACAAGTTCGCCCTGCCGGTACCCGCCAGCCCGATCGCCGTCACCGATGCGCGGCACCGAGCGGTGCGCGCGATAGGGCGTTGGAGCGGAGAGTGGGACGCCGAGGTACCGCAGAGGGCCGAACTCGTACTCAGCGAACTGCTCACCAACGCCGTACGGCACGCCGGCTCCAGTCACATCCTCCTGACCCTCCACTCCCGGGCGGACGTGTTGAGGATCGAGGTCCACGACACCAGTGCGTCCCTGCCGAAGGTCGTTCTCCCGGACACGTACAGCGAGAACGGCAGGGGCATGCTCCTCGTCTCCGCACTCGCCGACCGCTACGGGACCGAGCGCAACCACAGGGGCAAATGCTGCTGGGCCGAGATCGACCTGCCCTCCACATCCGGTCGGCGGCTCAGCACCGCCTTCTCCCACGACCCGTCGGGCGACCAACCCCTGCCACAACCCCACCACGGACACCACTCACCTCACGGCCGCGACCACTCCGCACCCAGCCATACGTCCGAAGCACCTCACCACCAAGCGGCGCCTTCACAAGTGCCGGCCGACATCCACCCGGGAGACTTCCGATGCTGAAGACGGCACCGAGACGGGGCTTCTGGTGTGAGTGCTGGACGCAGAGCCTGACCGATCAGGGCGCACCGGTACTGGTGGCATCCTTCGACGCCTACTCCGCCCCGCAGGCAGACCGCTGGGTAGCGGTCGCCCTCCAGACGATCTCCCCGGCCCTGGACGCGGACGCCTACACGGAAGCGTGGGAGTGGATGTACGACGGCCGCATCGACACGAGACGAGCCCTGCTGCGGGCCGAACCGTGCACGGTGTCACTGACCCACGCCAGCACCCGCATCACATGGACGATCCGCCCCGTGCTCTTCCTACCCTTCGCACACCGCCAGACCACCGACCTCCCGTCATGCACACACGACTTCATGCCCCGCGCGGGAGGGTGAGTTACAACTTTCTCTACGAGTCCCAAGGCCCGCACACGGCGCGGGCGCGCGCCGCCTCTGCGGCGCGGCCTGCCTCCTGTCTCCGCCCCGGCTGGCCGCGCCCGGCGGCTGCGGGCATGAAGTGGGAGACACACCCTCTGTGGCTGGGGCGGTCGGCTCTGCGGCTTTAGGCAGCCACTTTGGGGCGAGCCTCTAAGATCATGGCCCCAACGTCGTGCTTTACCGGGCAGGTCCACAGACTGCCCGACTCGCCGGAAGCTTACGGGGCCATGATCACTCGCCCCAAAGCCGCTCCGCCGACCTCACAGTTCGAAGCGCCGGCTTTCTTCGCGGAACTTCCGAGCGAGTTCGTCCCCCGCCAGGCCCCAGTCCCTGCTTTCGTGAATCACGTGAGGTATATCCTGCAAATCAACACCCCATCGCTCTTCCGCCACCTCGATGGTGCTTACCAGACGACCAGTAACCATTTCGGGCACCTCTGTCAGGGCTGGCCCGGCAAGATGGAGGCTATCTCTAGCATATTGCAAAGCAGATGGCGCGTAACGCATATCGAGCAACCGCATCAATTCAGCCGACAAGCTCCCCAGGCTGATTTCGCGGCGAAGCACGCCGCAGAAGTCCAGAAAAACTCGCCCTTTCAGGGTAGCGCCCGCCAAAGTCGCCCCGCCGCCAAATTGCCTCAGCAGGCCGCACCCCGCGAGCCTAATCAGGCGTTCCCTCACCGCCCCCTGCGAGACCTCAAGTTTCTCAGCCAAGTCACGAGTGCTGGAGAACTCTTCAGAGGCCGTTGAGATGACATACAAGAGAGCGAGGTGCAAGCCTGCCAGGCCACTAGTGCGCCCGAAGAATCTGACGTCTTCGGCGGTCAGATTTCCGAAGACAACGTTCATCAGGATGTCTCTACTTACCTGCTCTTCAAGTAGCTCGGCGATGAGATTGCGCTGACTCTCATCATCGGCATCGAAACCTTCAGGAATCCAAAAAACACGCAGTCGATGCGACCGCGCAAGATCGCGGCCCGACCTGAAGTCTTTTACTGCTTCCGAGAGCAGTCGCCGAGCCTTGATTGTATCCCTCGCCACGTACGCGCAGATATCAGCTTCCGCATCTAGCAGCATAGTGCGGACATCTTTGTCTACCCCGGCCGTGTGATTCCACAGAGTTTGCCCTACAAGGGGCCGTGACCAGTCGCGCCGAAGTTCGCAAGCGAAGTCAAACTTTCGACGTTCAGCTTCCACGTATGCGTAGAGGGTAGTGCGCGACAATCTCTCTAAAACTTCTGCCGTGCACTCAGATAGGAATTGATGCTCCGCCGATTCTGCCACCCCAGTATGGTAACTAAAGCGACCCGGCCATGGGAGCGTAACGCGGCAACTCCACGTGTTATGACCGTGGGAGCTAGCTCGTCGACCAGCAGAACAATCGATCAGCAGGCCGACACGAGGGAGCGCCCTCCCGGGCCGTCCTCGGGCCGTGGAAGGGCGCTCAATGGTGACCGACGTCGACAGGTGCCGACAGCTCGGCAGCAGGTCAGGGCGTTGATCGGTTAGGCGGCCGCAGGTCACGGCCGCCGGTGATCAGTTGTGCTCCTGCAGTGCTTCTGCCGCTGGATCGCGCAGCGGCACGTCACGGAGCTTGCCACCCTTCGGGGGCGCGAACACGGCCTTGCTCAGGCTCAGCTTGAGCTGCTGCACAACGTGCAGGGTGCCGCTGTCAAAGTCGAAGCCATCGACGGACAGGCCGAGGATCTGACCTTGCCGCAGGCCGCATCCGGGTGCGTTCAGAGGGAAGCTTCTCTCCAGGGCCGCCGTAGAACCATCAGTGAGCCGCTGCCGTAGCGTCTCGTAGACCTTGGTTGTCTTCGGTCCCATCCGCGGAGCGCTCCCCTTCAGAAGTGATGCGCACCGGGGTAGCGGGACGGACGCGTCGCGTCTTTGTGTGCTCAGTCCCCGCCTATCTGCAGATACGGACCAAATTCCGGCGGACACCACTGCTTCGAGGGAGAGAAGCAGCGCCTGCTTGGCCGAGCGCCTGTATGGCGGACGTGACGCAACGCGAGGGTGCTGCTCCCTTTTTAAGATTACGCCGCGAAACCGCCCTCGCAAAACCATTTGTCCTTAGCCAAGGCTGTATACATTGCCGTTTGCCAACTATTCACATGTGCTCGCCGCCGACTAGTTGCCTCTTGTGCTAGGTGCTCTCTTACGCCGTCTGCTCCACTCCTCTCGAAAATGCACTCCAAAGAGTATCGAATGTTGCCGAGTTCCTGCGCGGCTTGGGAAGCGTACAACGACGCTAGCTGGAACAGCGAGAAATGCTTCCGGGCTCGAACCTTAGTCACCTCCTCCCAACTAGTTGGTGGGTTGACACGGAAAACGAGTGCGGGAGGGCTAGTGTGCACGACACTGGCGCAGAGCCATGGATCGTTTTCGACGTCATCGAAGTATGGGTGAATAGGTTCGTCACCCTCAGTTGTTGGTGCGACATCTCCCTTGATTTTGTTGCAATCTGAGCAGGCTGGAACCAAATTAAGGGGCGTGACAGCCAAGGCCGGATACAGAGTCTTAGGAAGATGATGATCAATAGTGGATACGGTTCGTTGGCCGCACATAGGGCAGCGACCTTGCGGCGCTGACAGCATCAGGTCGTCATATATGAATCGCCCAACGGACTTCTTCTGGGCCATTCGATAGTTGTACAGGGCTGCCATTTCGGCCGTAGTGATATTTGCTGGCAAAAAATCTTCCTTGCTCAACGCATATAGCTTTTTGTCCTCCGCTGAGCGCGCGTATGAGTCGGCTGCCGCTGTGACTTCTTCTAGTGCGCTCTCGAATCGTTCTTTTAGTTCCTGGCTCCTAATTCTCTTGATGCACGTAGAGTAGCTGGATCGGGCCGTATGCTTAGGGCGCTCAATCTTCCACATCACGCACCCGCCTCTGCGTCGCGCGCTGCAATAAGACCGCGCATAATGCCCCGGGCTTCGCTGCCGAGTTGCCCACCGAAGCGCTCGATGATCTCCTGGTAGGTGCCGCCTTCTTTCAGGGCTTCACCCAGAAGGCGGTGGAAACCTGAGTGGGTAACCTCCAAGCCGAACACTTCCCGGGTTAGAACGCCTACGTTCTCGCCAAATGTCTCGATATCAGGCCGCTCTGCGACCAGCTCAAACCCTGACCTGCGCAGCTTGTACGCGCAACTCCGCGGAATTTCTTGAAGAATTACTGGAGAGTGTGTGGCGATAATCGCCACGCCATTTCGATTCCTGAGCAGGTCGGACAGGGCCCGAGTAAAGGCGCTGAGTAGAGGCGGGTGTAGGTGAGCTTCCGGTTCATCGAGCAATACGAGAGATCGCTCTTCGACGCTTTCGACAAGGCGTGTGATGGTAAGCAGGACGATCTTGTGGCCTGAACTGAGGTTTCGAAAAAGCATAAGAGCTCGTCCTGAGAGCTCATCCTCGTTAGATGCTGAGTCGGCCAACTCCGCTACGCCAGCATCATTGAAGATTGGGTCAGCCTCAAGCATTTGCAGAGCACGGCGCCACCGAGCAAGACGTGCTCCTTGCACGCATACTCTTACGCTCATGCTGAATTCGCGGGCGATCGCGCGATGATCTTTAGGGGGAAGTGGCTTATCAGTATTGCTTGGGCGAATTTTCTTCAAGCCGATGTACGTGTATTGCAGTCCGGCCGCCTTGTTCTGTGGTGAACTTATTGGCTCGAAGGGGTCAAATGCACTGAACGTAACGGATACGAGGTTTGCAAAGCGACCGACTGGCGAGCCGAGTGTCCCAAACTGGAAGGTTCCTACTTCCTCCTCGGTGGCGTTGTCGTCTGCCAATGCGCGGCTCATATTGTAGAGGAAGTGCGTTTTACCGACTCCGTTGCGGCCAATCAGCACATGGACATTGGTGGGTGGATTCGAGTTCGGTTTTACCTCGAACTCCAGAGAAGCCGGCGTGCTGTCTGATCGTGGACTCGGGGGCAGCGTGTAAGTAAACGTGTATCGAGTAAGTCGAGGGCCATTGGTGGCAAGTCGGCGAAACTGCCCCTCGACTGTGGCGCGCGCGACTGAGCGGAGCAGGGATGTACCGGTCACATCCTCGCTTAGAGCCCGCGTGAAAAGCGCCTGATCTAGCGCTATGTCGTGCAGTGCGCTAAGAATTTCATCCCGAATGTCAGTGTTGAGCTTTCGGAGATTCTGATAGTAGCTGTCGTCCTGACCCAGGGAGAAGACGTTGCTGGGCGCCTCTTCGAATTCATTGGGTAGGTCTGGGCTGCGCTGCCCTTCAAGCATGCCGAACTGGCCGATTTTCACATGGCCGATTTCGTGAAGGCTGCCTCTGTTGTCGCGAACGAAGAGGTGATGCAGAGTGCTGTACTTAAACCAGTCATCCCAATTATCTTTGACTAGGTAAGCGTGCGGTCCTTCCCCTTCCGGCGGCTGAAACCCGGCTGGCAATACGGTAAAGAGCACAGGTCTTCCTATTGGCTAGTTCGGCGGTTAGTCCACCGCGGGTGGTCTACTCATCGCTTCCGCACCCCCCTTGTGCGGTGTGCCTCGTAGTGCAGCAAAAGATGGCGTTGCTGATGATGACAGGTATTGGAGACTCCGAAAAGGGGGCCGTTTTGCCGCCTCATGCGAGCTGACTAGCCTCGTAGATCTTGCGCAGGGGGAGACCTGCGCCGGCTCGTTGTATTGCGCTCGGTCCAGCCGGCTCACTGGGCCCCACCGCAGTCGTGTGCCCGCCGCGTGCTGCGGGGCAGGTGTGGGGCAACCCAGTGCAATGAGGGCATCGACGCTGGTCAGTGACCTCCCTTGCGGGGTCTGTAGCACTGCCGACTCGGGCGGCTGTGGTCTCCGTATCCAAGCGGTGTGGTGGCCTCGTGAGGTCAGTGCCACCGCGTGCTGAAGCCTTGCGGCTGCACCACAACCGCACCAGATATAGCGGGGAACAACGGGGAATCATGGTGAGAGCAAGCGGCGCCGATGCGGCCGCCGCTCAGCGATCAGGGGCTCCGTCGTTACGGGGCCGGCCGTCGTAGGTTGCTCTGGTCGACGGTGCAAGCTAGTAGCGTGGCTGAAGCCGGTGAGGGTGCAGCGAGGCGTACGCGTACGCGGTCGGCCGACGCACCCGCCGTGGTGGCTGGCTGTCCTCGGCTGAGGTTCGTGCCATAACCGTGCCAGATACAAGGGTCAGCCACGGTCAACACCGGTGTCCCGCGGTCGAGTAGCCGCCCGCTTCCTCGGCCAGCGAAGTCGCAGCTCAGTCCGCAGATCACCCAGCCTCTCTCCTAAAGCGGGTGTTGCAGGATCGAATCCTGCCGGGGCACCAGTTCAGAAGGGGCCCACCTCCGAAATGGCGATGGCGAGCATGAAGGCCCCGTAGAGCGGGTCCTTGCGGGAAGCCGCGAGGAAGTCAAGGCCGCGAGGTACTGGGACAGCTACCGGTTCGGTGAGCAGATGGCAACGGACTACGCGAAGCGCTTCCTCGACACCAACTTCACGTACTGCACGACCGGTGGGGAGGTGGCCGCACGGCAGGACATGTGCACCCGCCGCCGGCTCCGACACCGGGTACCCGACTCCGTGGGGCAGTGGGAGTGCGCAGACACATCCCCTAGCGGCCTGGATGGCCACGAGCCCGACGCATGGAACAAGGGTTGCATCACTGGCATGGCTCTCGGCGTGCCGGACGTCGCGACATACGGGGCCGATCCTCAGAAGTGAGCCTCAGAACAATCTTGTTGGCTGGCCAGGTCGGGCATCGGACGGCTACGGCAGGGCGTCCCCTGTCGGCTCTTCTTGGCAGGCGTTCCGGAGACGCTCGTCCATTTCAGCCGTCAGTTCAGTCAGCCGCGCGTACAGCGCCTGTTCTTGCTTGGACAGGTTTCCGGACTTCATCCTCGCCAACAACTCCTCCGTGGCATCGGACAGGACACCCAGGCAGATGTGAGCCGCCTCGTTGAAGCCGCGATCGTACATACTGAAGTAATAAGCGCGTACACTGTCCTCGGCCCCCTCCCGTACCGCATGGCTGAGCTTGCGCAACGTCTGCTTGCCCCTCGACATGCTGCCCCTCCCCTTCCCCGTGCTCGACACCGAGTTACTGAAGGTACCGCCCGGCTGGCCCAGTTGGCGATCACAACCGCTTACGCCCGGTTAGCGGTTGCCTACCTCCGCTGCGGGGCCTTCGCCGGGCGACGCTGATGCGCCGTGACCACCATCGGGCTCTGGGCCGCCAGCGCGAACGTTGCGGACCATCAGCGCAGGTGAGAGGCGTCACAGACCAAGGCGGCACCCTCACCCAGGTTGCTTCGGGACGAAGAGGTCATCACGCTCGCTAGGTGCGACCCATCGCATCCGCCGTCGAGACTTACTCTGATTGACGGCGGACAGCGTGGCTTAGGTCGGTAGGGGTACAACGAGGCACACGCGCGCCGGCGCGGTCGGCTGACCCACCGCCGCGGCGGACTGTCGTCGGCTGAGGCTCAGACGCTCCTGGGCCCAACTCCGCCAAGGGACGTTCGAAGGGAAGGCACCGTGCCATTCGCGTGCCAGATCCTGCGGGGAATCACGGGGAACAGCGGCAACTCGCCCCGGGTGCGACCAGGACTCCAGCACCACTCCGCCGCAGATCAGCGCAGCAACCACCGGCAAGAAACTCAAGCTTCCCAAGCCGAGAGCGCGAATCCGCGCCGGAGCGCCTCCCGTTCCACTCCATGGGATGAGTTTGGCCCTGTTGCCCCGGCCTGTCCCGCTGTGGTCGGGATGGTCGTTCCATGAGTGAGACGCGAGTACTGCGTGAGGGGTCTCCGGCGGGGGTCGGGACGGGCGGCAGGGGGCGGTTGCCGGGGAAGGGTCGTGGGATCCCGTGCCTCCGGGTCGCCCGGACGCGACGCCCGCTCCCCTTACCGGTCCTGTGGGTTCTCGTGGTGCTGCTCGCGCTGACCGCGGCCGCCGTCCCCGCCCAGCGTGCCCGCGCCGCCAACGGGAGCACCTCGCCGTGTGCGCTTCAGGGGCAGGGGACCACGGTCAACGAGGGGCAGAACACCGACTACACCCAGTTCCTGGATCCCCTGGGGGTCAAGAACGTCGGTGTGGTCTACGTGGACTTCCCCGACGTGTCCGGCGCCGGCGGCGTCGCGGACTACTACAACCTCCTGGCCCCGGCCGCCGACTGGATGTGGAACGCCTCGTACGGCAGGACCGGGCTGAGCATGCGGCCGGTCGTGAACCGCTGGATCCGGATGCCGTCGGCCTCCGACGCCTACGGCACCTCCAGTCCCACCTACCAGCAGCACACCCGGTACGTGACCGACGCACTGCGCGCGGCGGCCGGCGCCGGCGCCGATCTGGCCGGGTACGACCTGTTCTACATCGTCTCCACCGCCCACTCCCGGGTCACCGGCTCCCACACGTGGTACTGGACACCCACCCAGCCGATCGTCATCAAGGGCACGACGATCCGTTGGGCGGTGACGTTCGGCACCGACATGTGGCACTGGGGTCACAAGGTGGCCGCCCACGAGACCGCTCATGTCTTCGGAGCGCCGGACCTGTACGCCTTCAGCGGTGATCTGCACCGGTACGTCGGCGGCTGGGACGTGATGGGCCACATCGCCGGAGCCGCACCGCAGTACTTCGGCTGGCACTCCTGGAAGTTCGGCTGGACGCGGGACGACCAGACCGTGTGCGTGTGGCAGAACCGGACCCAGAACACCGCCACGTTGAACGGTGTGGAGTACGTCGGCGGCACCAAGCTGCTGGTGGTCAGGACCGGCGCCACCACCGCCTACGTCGCCGAGGCCCGCAGGAAGGCCCACAACGACTCCGCGGCCTGCTCCTCGGGCGTCGTCATCTACAAGGTCGACAGCTCCGTCGTGAACGGCCAGGGGCCGATCCGGGTGGTGCCCAATCCCGACGCCGCGGCGCCACCGGCAGGCTGCGGCACGCTGGACATGGCCACCTGGCAGCCCGGCCAGACCTTCTACGACCGGGGCGCCAACGTCCAGTTCACCGTCCGGTCCGCCGACGCCCACAACAGCGTGGTGAACGCCATCAAGTGGTGACCATCAGGAGTCTCCCGCGTCGGCCGGCGAGCCGCACGGCGTGTGCGGTACGCCGGCCGGCGCGTCACCTCGTCGATCCGTCACCCGAGGATCGAGGACGAGTCGCAGCCGAGGCCGGCGCGGCTGGCGACGGTGAAGGAGATGCTTCCGGTGTTCTCCCAGATGTTGTTGATGTCGGCGAACAGCCACCGCGTGGTCAGGCTGTGGTCGGCCGACGAGAGGGTGGCCGTCCGGCCCTCCGTCCCGGGCCTGATCCGGAACGTCACCACGGTGTCCCCCAGCTTCTGGGGCGGGGTCTCCTGGGCACTCAGTGTCGTCCCGGAGAAGCTGCCCGGCCCCGTCACCGACACCACGTCGGCCACCGCCATGACCGAGGCCAGGTTGACCCGGTGGATGTGGTACTGCGCTCCCACGGGATTGCGTGTGGTGTCCGGGCGCCACCTGAACGTGAACGTCGACCCCGGTGCGATCCGGCCGCCGAACGGGTTCGGCGACGACGACTCGTTGATCACGCCCTCGCCCAACCGGGTGCCGAAGACGTTGCGCCAGTAGAAGCGGGGGTTGAGCCACGCGTTCCCCGGCTGAACGCACTGCGGGTCCCGTGCGGCCGTGGCCCGTTCCGCCGCGGGCCGGGCCTGCGCCGTGGCGGCGTTCGCGGGCAGTGACGACGCCAGCAGCATCGCCGCGGCCAGCGCGCCGAGGGCCCATGGGCGGCGCTTCCCCCGTCGCGGCCGCGACACCGAAGGGGCAGCGCGCCGGACGCGGCCCGGCAGAGGGTCTTCTGCTCCGTACATCTCCAGCCTTTCTCTTGCGCGTGACCCGTCGGTGGCTCCGGGTCAAGTCGGCGGGGCCACCGACGGGCCGGTTCGCCGGGGGTCAGTCCTCGTCGGGGTCGAGGACGCGGCCCTTGAGCTTGATCGGATTGGCGGCGCCCACCTTGAGCTGGCCGTCGGTGTAGCGGCCCGGGGTCGCGCCGTCGACGGCGGTGACCTGGGCGCCGTAGCCGATGCACTCCTGGTTGGTGGACAGGTACGGGTTGTGGGTGAAGGTCAGGGTGCGGCCCCGGTCGCCGAGGGTGCCCTGGGTGGTTTCCAGGTTGCCCTTCGCCTGGAGCGTGTTGACGTCGTGGTACGCCCAGGACAGCCACCCGGTGAACACGAAGCCGGTGGGCGCCTTCAGGGTGAAGGTGATGTCTCCGGGGTTGACCGGGTCGGGGACGGTGCTGAGGATGCCGAAGCTGAGGTGGGCGGGGACTCCGCCCGGGGCGTCCTCGACGATGCCCTGCTGGAGGATGTACAGCTTGTTCTCGGAACCCGGCTGGACGGGGGCCTGCGTCTGCGTGGCCATGCGTATCCCTTCTGTGGATGGGTGCGTCCGCGTGAGCGGATCCGCCGGTGGCGGGCTTGGGGACCGGGCCCGCTCATGGACCGTCGGGAGGGGGGACGGGCGTCATGAGTCAGGCGGATGGCGCGGGGTCGGTCGGTGCGTGGTCGGCCAGGAGCGGGCCGAGGACGGACAGGGCGCCGAGGGCGATGTCCTCGTAGAGGTAGAAGCCCGCCTCCAGCGGCGGCAGCTCGGTGACGGTGTCGTCCGCGACGGGGTCCGGATCGGCGGCGTACCCCGCGCCGTCGTCGGGGGCGGCGCGCGGCCCGAGCAGATCGGTGATGTCCTGCGCGGCACCCAGGAGGGTGCTGCGGGCGGTGCCGGCCAGCAGGCGCAGGGGCAGGTCGAGGGCGGCGGTCGTGCGCTGGCCGGGAACCGCCTTCGTCGCCTGCGGCGCCTCCTCGGTGGCCGCGGCGGCGATCAGCTGAACGGGGAGCGTGCAGGCGGCGACGATCCGCTCGGTGGGCATCGGGGGCGGGGGGTCGCCGTCGACCATGAGGTCCTCCCACTCCATCAGGTCGAACAGGAACTGGCCGCCCTTGTACAGGGGCCAGGGCCGCACGGTGTCGAGCAGGAGGCGGGCGCGTTCGGGGGTGTCGCGGCGCACCGCCACGCCGTGCCGGGCCAGGGTGCACAAGCACTGGCGCAGGCTGCCGTTGACGTGGCCGAGGAAGGCGAAGGCCCGGTGGTCGGTGGGGGTCAGCGGGCCGGCGGCGGTGGGGTCGGCCGGCGGGGGCGGGGTGGTGGTCACAGGGGCCTCGAGGTGACGTAGTGGGCGATCTGCCGCAGCACGGCTTTGCCTTCGTTCTCGGGGATGAACCGGAGGTCTTCCTCGAAGCGGGCGATGCCTTCGGCGGCGAGCCGGTCGGCGAGGTCGGTGGCGTACTCGATGGAGCCGTGCCGGCGCATGGCGGCGAGGAGTTCCTCGGCGTGCTGCTGGGTCTTGTCGGTACGGCGCTGCCGCAGGATGTCGAAGAGGCGGGGGCGCTCGTGGGCGTACGCGGTGCGGAAGAGGTGGATCAGCATCACCGTGCGCTTGCCTTCGAGCAGGTCGCCGAGAGGCTCCTTGCCGTAGAGGGCCTCCTCGCCGACCAGGTTCAGGATGTCGTCCTGGATCTGGAAGGCGATGCCGATCAGGCGGAACGCCTCGTCGAACCGGCTCAGCACGGCGGGGTCCGTGACGCCCGCGCAGACGGCGCCGATGCGGCACGGGCTGATGCAGGTGTACCAGCCGGTCTTCTTGGTGCTCATGGTGAAGTAGGCGTCGTCGGTCCCGGGGACGATCTCGTGGCGGATCCAGCCCAGCTCCATGGCCTGCCCCTCGATGGACTCCCGGCACATGTGCACCGCCTCGTGGATGAGGCCGAGGGTGCGGACGAGGCCGAGGGTTTCGAGGTTGGACAGGACGGCGTCGACGGCGAGCAGGTTCATCCCGTCGCCGACGTTGACGGCCAGGCCCAGGCCGTGTTCCTCGTGCATGGTCGGCAGACCCCGCCGGTGGGTGGACTCGTCGGCGATGTCGTCGTGGACGAGGAAGCCGTTGTGGAACAGTTCCAGCGCGGCGGCGGCGCGTACGGCGTCGTCGGGGCGACCGCCGAAAGCGGCGCAGGCGGCGATGGTCAGGGTGGGCCGCAGGCCCTTGCCCTGGCGGGCGGGGTAGGAGCGCATGAGGTCGTACAGCTCGGCGCGCGGTTCGCGGTCCGGCAGCAGCCGTTCGATCTCCTCGTTGGTGCGGGCCCGGCACCGGAGCATGGTCTCCATCAGGTCCGCGTCCCGGACGGTGTCCTCCAGCGACCAGGCGGTGCTGGTGCGGCCGTCCCACAGCAGGCGCGGCGCGGTGACGGTGGTGTCGCCGATCAGCGCGGGCGGTGCGGGCGCGTTCTCGGGGGAGCGCCGGGCGAGGAAGTCCAGTGCCGTCCAGTCGACCGGGTCGGCGGACGGTTCCCGGGCGGCGGGCGGCGCGCTGCCCCACAGCTGGGGGGCCTGTTCGCGGTAGGCCCCCCACAGTTCCTGCATGCTGCGCAGGCCCGCCGCGCGCTGGGACAGCAGGGTGAACGCCCGCCACACGGCGAGGGTGTCGTCGCGGGAGCCGCGGACGTCGAGGCTGTCGGGCAGGACCTGGTCGACGGGCGGGCGCTGGAGGTCGAACAGCAGGTTCATGGCCCGGTTGTCGAAGGCGACCTCGACATCGGGGTCGGGGCAGCGGTCCCGGTCCACCACGATGCGGCTGTGCCGTGCGGTGAGGGTGGCGTGGCTGCCGTCGTTGAAGTGCAGGCCCAGCCGGATGCCGCGCAGGTGGCCGGCCGCGGCGGCGAGGATCGCCGGCGCCCGGTCGGACAGGGCGGTGACGGTCTCGTCCAGCAGCCGGGCACCGGTGAACGCGGGGACGGTCTCAGTCATGGGCACCCCCGGCGAACTCCACGATGCCCCCGGTGTGGAAGCCGATACGGCGTCCGCCGACCCGGCCCTCCACGGTGCACGGGCCGAGGGTCTCGTGCACGCTGAACGGGTGCAGGCTGGTCTCGGAGGGGTTGCAGATCCGGCCCGCCGTGTGCGAGCGGAAGTCGAGGACCAGCCGGTCGTCGCCGAGCCGTGCGGTGATCAGCAGCCGGCCGGGCACCGCGGCCATCGGCGGGGTGCCCAGCAGGCCCGCCAGCGGCGGCACCACAGCCACCCGGTCACGGTCCAGGCTGCCGCTCACCGCGACCCGGAGGTCGCGCCGCGGGAAGTGGCGGATCATGCGCCCGTCGCGCCACAGCATCACCGATCCGTTGGCCGCGTCCGCGGGGTACGCGGGCTGGATCAGGGTGAAGACGACCGCCGAGGGCGGGGCGTGGTCGACGGGGCCCGAGGGGTCGTTCACGAATCCGAACACCCAGCCGCCGAGGGTGGGCCAGGACCACCGGCCGCGTACCCGCTCGTGGTAGCCGAGCAGGTCCGTCCGGACCGCCGTGCCGTCGCCGTGCCGCAGGGTTCCGGTGCCCAGGACGCCGGGCTCCGACTGCCACCGCAGATGCTCGTCGTCACCGAAGGGCGCGCACTGCGAGGTGCACGGCCTGCTGGTCCGGGTCAGCCGCACGTCCGCCGCCGGAGCCGCCGAGCGGGCGGCCACCCGGAACGCGCCGGGCTCTCCGTGCGGGTGCGACAACCGGAAGGCCGACCAGGGCACTTCCGGCTGCTCGGCGTTGAACTGCGTCGCGCTCCAGCCGTGTCCCTCCCCGTAGAGGAGCAGGATCGCCATGTGCTGTCCCTCGGCCGCCGTGCCCGTGCCGCTGCGGCGCCCGGTGGCGGGGGCGCCCGGATCCGCGAGGACCGAGCCGGTGGAGGAGCCCAGGGCGGAGAGGTTCGCGATGAGCGCCTGCCGCCCGCACCGCGACAGGAACGCGTAGTGCAGCCACTTGCGGTCGAGTGGGTGGACGAGCGGGGCATGCGGGAAGGGGCCCTGCGGGCCGAGCCTCGGGAGGGCGGGCGTGAACACGTTTCGAACGCTAACGGAGGGTCATCGGACACCTGCAACTCGTGACCACCACGAGGGTGAATCGGGCGCACAGAAACGATCACCTCGGCATTCATGGTTTGGGAACGCAAAGAGCCGCCCATGGCGGGTGGTCCGCCACGGACGGCTCCGGATTTCGGGTTTGCGCCCCCGTCAGTCGTCGTCGTCTCCGAGAACGCTCGCCTTCAGGCGCACTTCGGGCCGGCCCGCGATCACGGCCCGCCCGTCGGTGTACCGGCCCGGCTCGGCGTCGTTCAGGGCGCGGACGCCGAGCGTGTAGACCAGGGCCGCCGCCGGATGGCCGGGGGTGTTCAGGCGGGGCTCGTCCGTGACGACCAGCGACCGGCCGCCGTCCCCGACCGATCCCGTCGGGTGCCCGCCGGGGACGACCGTGCGATCCGCGCGGTAATACGCGCAGGTCACCCGGCCGTCGAAGGCGAATCCCGTCGGAGCCGTGAAGTGGTGCTCCACCCGTCCCGGGGCCCAGGGGTCGGTGGAGGAGATCCGTACGTGGATCAACTCGCTCTGTCCGCGCCGGATCTCCAGGCCGACCTCCTGCCGGACCTCCAGCCGGGCGGACGCGGCACCGGCGTCACCGGCGTCACCGGCGTCACCGACCGGCGGGCCGTCGGCTTCCCGGTCCGGTTCCGGTTTCCGGCCTGGTTCCGGTTCTCGCTCGGGCTCGGGCTCGGGCTCCGGCTCGGGCTCCGGTTTCCGCTCGGCTTCCGGCTCCGGCTCGCGCTCGGCTTCTCGCTGCGGCTCCGGTTCCCCGTCCGACGGCGGCTCCTCGTCCCGTACCGGCTCCTCGTCCCGTGCCGGCTCCGTGTCCGCGGAGGGTGCGTTGGCGAGGGGCACGGCCGCGATCCGGTGGTGGAAGTTGTCCGCCACGAGCAGGCGCCCGGCCGGATCCACGGCGAGACCACACGGGTAAGCCAGCCCGGCGTGTACGACGGCGTCGGCCGGGGCGCCGGACGCCGTAGTCCCGCAGGGCGCCGGTTCCGGCATCCCCGCGACGATACGGGCCTCTCCGCCGGCCAACCGCCACACCCGGTGCCCGGTCTGGTCGGCGACGTAGAGCACGCCCTCGCCGTCGACCGCCACCGCGCACGGCGCGCCCCAGTCGACCACCGTGGCGCCGTCGTCCCCGCCCGGCGGTCCCGCCAGTACCCGGAGCGTCCCGTCCGAGCCGAGCAGCAGCAGCCGCCGGCCCTCCGGGTCGGCGATGTACAGCCGGCCGTCCGCGTCGACCGCCAGGCCGGCGGGCAGGAACGCCCCGCCCGCGTCGGCCGCACCGGAGCCACCGGAGCCACCGGACCACCTTGATGCCGCGACGGCCGTGCTGATGACCCCGTTGTCGATCTTGCGTACCCGGGGAGTGCCCGCTTCCCCGACGTACAGCCGGCCGGCCCCGTCGACGGCCACGGCGCACGGGGAGTCAAGCCGGGCGCTGCCGGCCGGGCCGCCGTCACCGTCCCCCTCGCCCTCGCCGCGCGAGCCGTCTCCCGCGACGGTGTCGACGACACCCGAGGGGTCGATCCGGCGGATCCGGTGGTTCATCTCGTCGGCGACGAACAGGACCCCGTCCGGGGCGACCGCCAGCGCGGACGGGAAGCCGAGGCGGGCGCGTACCGCTTCGCCGCCGTCGCCGGTGAAGCCCCGCAGCCCGTCCCCGGCGATCGTCGTCAGGGTTCCGGTGCCGTCGATCCGGCGGATCCGGTGGTTCGCGTGGTCGGCGACGAAGACCGCGCCCGCTCCCACGGCCACGTCCGCGGGGAAGGCCAGCCGTCCGTCCGGCGCGGGCCCGCCGTCCCCGGAGAACCCGGCCGTGCCGTTGCCCGCGACGGTGCTCGGCAGGCCCTCCGCGTCCGGTGGATCCGGCGGACGCCGCAGCGCCGTGGATCCGGCCGTCACGCCGCCACCACCCGGCGCGGGCGCGGCCGGGCCCCGACGGCGTCCGACACCTCACACGCCCACGGCCTCGTTTCCCGCATCCACGTCTCCCTCCGCGCTGTCGTTGGCATTTCCCCTGCATACCGGTCGGAGGGGCGTCGCAGGGGCAGCCACCGCGTCGGCCACTCGCACGAGGGAGGGCCCGGGTGGGGCGGACGGCGAGGCAATCCGCACGGGAGGAGGGCCCGGCGGGCGCCGACGGCTGTGGTGGGGAGCGGATCGGTGCGCTCCCTCCGCTTCCTGTGCGCCGTTTCGCGCCTCAACTGAACTCGAACAAGTGACGCGGAATCGATTCGGCATTCCAAACGGGGGAACGGCGGCATAGCACCGGTCTGTCCGGGCTAACGATGGACCCGGATGGAGGTCCGGTGCGTGCCGCGATGCCCGCGCGGACGTCCCGCTCGAAGCCACGGGCGGCGTCCCGCGTTCCGTCTTACGGGCGCGGCCCTCATGACGACCGCGATCGGTGCACCGTGCGGCGTGCGGCACCGCGCTCCGGCCGCGCCCCGCCGGCCGGGGCGACCGCACCAGGACGCCTCCCTTTCCCTCGCACGCTTCGATCACAGCCCCAGGAGGACTCGGAGATGAGCACCGACGTGCAGGCCAAGAAGGAAGCCTACAAACGGGGGGAGGAACAGGGGCGGGCCGATGCGCTCGCCGGGAAGCCCTACGCCGACCCGCCGCGCGACGGCTCGCGCGGAGAGCGGGACCAGTACGCGAACGGCTACGACTGGGGTTACGAGCAGGGCCGGGCCCAGAACGGGCAGGACCAGCCCCCGAACGGGCAGGGCCAGGCCCAGAAGCTCGACCTCGTGGTCTGGCAGGAGGGCGGGGTGGAGGACGCTCCCGGCGGGCTCGGCACCACCATCAACATCTGCGTCCGCACGCCGAACTGGAGCGAGACGGTCGACGCCGGCGAGCGCGAGCACGTCTTCACCGCCCCCACCGGATTCCGCTGGAACGGCACGGTGGGCGCCCAGTACAAGCGCATGAACCAGACCACGGGCGGCAACCTGCCTCCCGTCCAGGCCACCGTCGGCGACAACGGCCGCACCCTGTCCTTCACCTACCACGTGCACCTGAACACCGGCAGCGAGGACAAGGACTGCATCGTCTACACCTGCGGCCTCGAAGCCGTCGACGGTGCCAGGGCCGGCCGCCACACCGACGGCGTCGCCCGGATCGGCACCGCACCGCCGGCCAAGCTCAAGGCCGAGGTCATCGAGGACGAGGACTGAGAGGGCGGGACCCAGACACCATGACCACCGTCGTCACCTCCGGCGTCTTCTCCTCCACCAACCCCGCCATCTCACCGGTCAACGGCCTGGGCACCGACTACGTCCAGTGGGGCAGCGCCGGCAGCCAGAGCGGCTACCAGTTCCGCGGTGAGGCCGCGGACGTCCAGCTCGACGGCACCGAGTTCGTCGTCGGCACCTTCATCCACCGCAACAAGCCCACGAACGTCAGCCCCAGCCGGTTCGACGTCCAGCTCACCATCAACGTCATGTTCGAGGACGGCAGCACGACCGACCTCACCTTCGGCTTCCACCACAACGAGACGCCCAACAGCACCGGCACCAGCCCGGCGGACGACGACCTGGTCGACCTGCAGACCTTCGTCCATCCCCAGCCCGTCACGATCGACGGCAAGCAGTACCGGGCGGTGCTGAGCGGATTCGAGCGCAACGGCCAGATCGTCCGGCAGTTCCGCAGCCCGGAAGGCGGCATCAACTTCGCCGACGTGGTGTGCATGTTCACGCTCGACGAGCCCGACGTGATCATCTCCGGCCTGCGCTATCAGGGTACGAGCGCCGGTCAGGCGGACGAGTACGTCGAGATCCTCAACAAGGGCGGTGGACCGCAGGACCTGACCGGCTGGAAGGTGGAGGCCAAGCCCACCGGCCGCGCGTTCCCCTTCCCGCCGGGGACGGTCATCCAGCCCGGCCAGCGCTACCGCGTCTACACCAACGAGAACCACCCGGAGTACGGCGGCTTCTCCTTCGGCTCCGCCGACGAGGTCTGGCGGGACCAGGGCGGCATCGCCCGCCTGGTCGCGGACGACGGCTTCGTCGTCGACCAGTCCCCCTACCTGGACAAGGGGTTCAACAAGACCGGCACTCCGTGAGCCGGACCCGTCGGCCCTCCGATGACAGGTGAGGGGAAGGACACCTCACCTGTCACACGGAACCGGCTCGTACGCGCGGGTGCCGCATCGTCCGTATCCGGACCGGCCGACCGGCTCGGCTCGGCCGCCTGTTCCCAACTGATGCTAGGATCCGCCGACTTGTTCGGGGGTTCGGGGGGTGGGGCCCTCCGTCGGGGAGGGGTAGCAAGTGACTGGTCGTGCCTTCGTGCGTGGCTCCCTTGTCACGTTCATCGGGCTCGCGCTCTCGGTGTCCGCCGTGCCGCCGGCGGTGCCGGCGTACGCGGATACCGCGACGGAGATCGTCGTTCCGGCCGCCATGCGCGCGACTCCGCGCACGGCGTACGTGCAGAGCGCGGGGGCTTCCGGCTTTCTCGAGTTCCGCTCCACCGCCGAGGCTCACGGCCTCTGGTGGACCGGTTACGACGGCAGCCGCAAGCCGGTGGAAGGCGGGGAGCGACTCCAGCCGGGCACCGCGGGTGTGTACGGCACCGGTTCGGACGTCGTCGCCCTTCGTCCCTCCCAGAGCAGTGGCGGGCAGGTCCTGCTCCGGGACATGGGAACCGGTACGACACAGACCGTGGCCGTCCCGGCGGGCCAGAGCTATCTCCAGACGTACGGACACACCGTCCTGACCGGCACGTCGACAGGCGGGGAACGCACCCGGCTGTTCCTGCTGCGCGACGAGGACGGCAGCACGGTGCAAAGGCCCGTCACCGGGCTCCCGGACGGGGTGGTCTTCCCCTACCTGCCCAGGGGTTCCGCCTCCGGCATCCTCGTCAGCTACCGCGGTCCCGACCGGGTGCTCCAGTACGCGTGGGTGGACGCGGAGACCGGTGCCGCCACGACCCTGCCGCCGCCGGTGGCGAGCACGGACACCGTGGTGGGACCCGACTACCTGGCCGGCTGGTACGACACGTCCCGGGTGCGGGTGTACGCCCAGGGTGCCTACGACGCGCCCACGCACGAGGTGGCGTTCCCCCGCACCTCGTCGAACAGGATCCTCGGTGTCGTCGGTGACGCGCTCGTCGTCGCGCGGCAGGACGGCTCCTCCGTCTGGAGCGTGTCCGCGCTGCCCTTCGACGGCTCCGCGGAACTGCCCCTGCTCAAGCGGGCGGATCCCGCCGCCGCCATGGCCCCCGACGGCGGCCTGGTCCTCGCCGGCGGGGAGTCCTCCCTCGACTACGGCATCGCCAGGATCCAGGCGGGCCCCGACGGTCTGCCCCGGGTCCACCGGATCGTGGACCTTCCGCCCGTGCCCTTCGGGATCGAGTCGCTCGATCTGAGCGGCGGCGAGCTGATGACCTACGAGTCCGGCGACGGGGCGACGCACCTGTACAGCCGCTCGCTGACCGCACCGGAGGCGCTGACGGCGGGCACGCGCACGGACCGGGGGGCGACCCGGAGGTGCGGGATCACGGCCGGGGACTACGGGGACTGTCCCCGTCTGATGGGAACGGGCGACGGCCGGGCGGTCGTGACGAACACGGACGGGGGGATGTCCGTCCTGGACCGGGGACAGCCCCTTCCCGGCACCCCGGTGACCTCCGGTCTCCAGGACGGCGACGGCCTCGTGGACGTCGCGGGCCGGTACGCGGCCTGGCGTGGGCCCACGCCCGCGGGAAAGGGCCTGGCGGTGGCGGATCTGGACACGCGGAAGGTCGTGCTCACCCGTACGGGCGCGGCCGACGTCGGCCCCTCCGCCCTGTGGGGCGAGACGCTGTGGGCGACGACCCAGAACGGCACCGTCACGGCCACGGAGGTGCGTTCGGGCACCGCGATCACGTCGTTCCGGGCGGTCGGCAGCGGCTGCTCGGTCGGTGGCTTCCAGGCGGTGGGACGCTGGGTGTACTGGTCCGGCTCGTGCGAGCTCGCCCAGGGCAGCGTGGACCGGGCCGTCGTGTACGACACCCGCAAGAAGGCGCTCATCGCCGTGCCCGCCGGCCGGGAGACGCGCCTGGGCGACGGCTTCCTGGTCACGCGTGACCCCGCCTCCGCAGCGCTGACCCTCACGGACGTCACGAGCGGCTCCGCGGTGAGCCGGACCCTGGCGGCCAAGGCCGGGAAGTGGGACGTCGATCCGTACACCGGCCTGGTCGGCTACGTGGACCCGGCCTCCCAGGACGTCCACGTCCTGCGAAGCGGCGTCCCCGCCACGGACATCGCGGTCCTGGGAGCGAGGACGGAACCCTCGGTCGGCCTGGTGGACCCGTCGTCCTCGTGGGACGGCACGTGGTGGCTCTCGAAGCCGGCCGCCTCGTGGACGCTGGCGTTCAGGAACAAGGCGACCGGGGCGACCGTGCGCACCCTGTCCGGCGGCGCCGCGCAGGGTGCGGTCCGTGCGTCCTGGAACGGCAGGACGCCGGCGGGCGCGTACGTGCCGAACGGCACGTACGGCTGGACGCTGACCGTGACCCCGGCCGACGGGCACGGCGCGCCGGCGACGGCGTCCGGCACGCTGAAGCTGACCGGTGGTGCCGCGGTGAGACGCGACCACGTCGGCTCCGACGGCATCGGCGACCTGCTCACGCTCGACGCCAAGGGTGCGCTCGCCTTCCATCGGGGCGACGGCACCGGGAAGTTCTCGGCGAAGACCTCGGCTGCGGGATGGCCGGCCTCGATCACGGCGGTGCCGTTCGGGGACCTGAACGGTGACCGTTGCAACGACGTGCTCGTGCGGGTCGGCGGCGGTGCGCTGCGGGGGTACCGCCCGGGGTGCGGAAAAGCCCTGACGACGTCCACGCCGTACACCACACTGGGAACGTCGGGCTGGAACCAGTACGACGTGCTGACCTCACCGGGCGATGTCACCGGTGACGGCCGGGCGGACCTGGTCGCCCGCCAGGCGTCCACCGGGGACATCTACCTGTACAAGGCCACGGGCGGCGGAAAGCTCACGGCACGGGCGAAGATCTTCTCCAAGTGGTCCGGCTACAAGGGGATCACCGGCGTCGGCGACCTCAACGGTGACGGATACGGGGACCTGCTGGCGCAGGACACGTCGAACAGGCTGTGGCGGTACACGGGAACGGCGACCGGCGGCTTCAGGGCGCGGGTCAAGGTGGCCGACAACTGGGGGGCCTCCTACAACGTCGTGGTGGGCGTCGGCGACATCACCGGGGACGGGAGGGCGGACCTCGTCTCCCGCGACACCTCCGGCAAGCTGTGGCGCCACAACGGCGACGGCAAGGGCTCCTTCGGTCCTCGCACCGCGATCGCCACCGGGTGGAAGGGTTACAAGGCCCTGTACTGACCGCCCGTGCCGCGCTGTCCGGACCGGTGCCGCCTGCGGGTCATCGCCGGGTGGGCTCCGGCTGGTGGGAGGCGAGGGCCCAGATCACGAACACGTCGATGGCCATGACGATGATCGACCACAGCGGCTGGTACGGCAGGAACAGGAACTGCGCGATCAGGCTCAGCGACGCGAGCGCGATGCCGACGGCGCGGGCCCAGGCGGCCCGGGAGAGGATGCCGCAGCCCGTGATGGCGGCGATGACGCCGAGGATCAGCAGGATCCACCCCCATCCGGTGAGGTTGATCTTGTAGACGTAGTCGCCGATCCGGGCGTAGACGTCGTCCCGGGCGATCGCGGAGATGCCCTGGAGGATCGCCAGGATGCCGTTGACGAGCAGCAGCACGCCGGCGAAGGTGGCGCCTCCGATGGCCAAGGCGCTGCGTCCGGAGGGGGGCGCGCCGTAACCGCCGGACGGCTCTCCCGGGTGAGGTTGTGCGGTCATGGTCGCACTCCGTTCTCCCTCGGCGGGCGGCGACCGGGCTGCCCGCTCACGTGCTTCGACCTTCCGCTCCCCGGCGGCTGCCGGCCACAAGGGCTGAGCCGTTCGGGTGACGGGTACTCCCGCCGGCGGGAGCCCGGCTCGGCCAGTCGCGGTTACCGGAGATACTCATGATCGTCCCTTGCTGCGCGTACCGCGGACCGCGTGCCGCGGGTCAACCAGGCGGCCTGGCCGCGGTCCGCTCCGCCTTCGTGCTTCCGGAACCGACTTCCGGCACCCTGAGCGCGAACCAGCCGACCCGCGCCCCCAACAGCCAGACCACACCCAGATAGAGCCCCGGGCCGACTTCGCGTATCTCGTCGCGCACACCGCGAGCCACCAGTGAGATGCGGGAGTAGTCGATGACGATGCAGTCCTGTTCGTCCATCAGACTCGGCCCGGTGTAGACCTGAGCCACGAGGGCGAGCACGTCGAACGCGGTCATCCGGTTACTGAGATATCCCGCGCGGTCGAACACCTTCCCCCGCCACAGGGCCGTGCGCACCAGCCGGGCGAGCAGCTCCGCCACCCATCGGCCGCCCCACGGGAAGATTCCCGTGCCCTCCAGCGGGCCGTGCGGGATCTCGCCGGGCGGACTGGTGCGGAACAGCTCCACCAAGCCGCCGTCCCCCATCCGGAGCAGGTCCTTCTCGGTGAGTGCCACGATCGGTCCTCCGGCATTCACTCCGCACGCCACCCGGCACGTCACCCGCGCCTGGACGCGGTCCCGACCGGGCGTGTCACCGGCTTGCCCGGTTTCCGGTCGGGCGTTTCGAACATGGGTAAGGGGGATGGAGTCGGACCCACCTCCGATTGTCGACGCTCCCGGTGAGCACCGCCACCGCTGCCGGGACGGACAGCGACCGTCCGCGCTCCGGTACACCGGGTGCCGGCTTCCTTCCGCCGCAGGTCACTCGTGTGTCGCCGATCGTGGCCGGCGTCACGATGACGGAGGCCACGGCCACGGGTGGGGGGAAGTACGCCCTCACGGCTCCCTCCGCTCGGCCGCGTGCCGGGCGTCCGGGCCGGTGAGCCGTGGGTGCGGGCCGGTCGCGCGGGTGATGGCCGTCTCTACGGCGGTGATCCGGTCCGCGAGCAGCCCGAGTGCCGCGACGG
Source organism: Streptomyces sp. NPDC104831 (assembly GCF_055583025.1). NCBI lineage: Bacteria > Bacillati > Actinomycetota > Actinomycetes > Kitasatosporales > Streptomycetaceae > Streptomyces > Streptomyces sp. NPDC104831. The sequence continues at coordinate 13,063 of NZ_JBVJOT010000025.1, read as the reverse complement.
CCCGGGTGAGGGGGTCGTCCCCGGGGCCGCCGAGGGTCCGCGTACGGACGTACGCCGCCTTCACCTCGGCCCAGCGGGCCGCCTGGCCGGGGGTGAGGGTGCCGCGCAGTTCCGCCAGTTTCAGCAGGTTGGCCTCGGCGTCCGTGGTCAGGGTCTGGGCCTCGGCCGTGTAGTGGTCGTCGATCACGGCGGCCAGCTCGGTATCGTCCATGACCGGCTGGATGCGCTGGGCGATCTTGTTCATGTTGCGGTAGGAGCCCTGGAGCCGGAAGGGCGGTTCGGTACGGGCCGCGTCCGACTGGGCCGCCGAGGCGATGTAGGCCGCGTTGACCGCCAGCACCGTTTCCCGGGCGGTCAGCAGGTGCCGCAGCACGGTCAGGACCCGCTCCAGTTCGGCGGGCGGGTAGGCGTGGGAGAGCCGGTCGGCACGGGCCGTCGGGTCGTCCTGGGCGAGGCGGACCAGCAGGTCGAGGTCGGTGCGGTCGCGGCCGGCGAGCGGGGCCAGGACCGGGTTGGCGGTGAGCGCGTTCTCCACGAAGCTCATCTCGAAGGCGTCCTGTCTGCCGGTCAGGACATCGCCGAGGTTCCAGACGTCGGCGCGGTTGGCGAGCATGTCCGGCACCTGGAAGCGGCTCCCGGACTCGGTGTAGGGGTTGCCGGCCATGCAGACCGCGAACCGCTTGCCGCGCAGGTCGTAGGTGCGCGGTTCGCCGTCGCGGACGCCGTCGACGCGGCGGGTGGCGTCGCACAGCGGGATGAACTTCTGGAGCAGCTCGGGCGAGGTGTGCTGGATGTCGTCCAGGTGGAGGAGGGTGTTGTTGCCCGCCTCCAGCGCGAAGTTGATCTTTTCGACCTCCTGGCGCGCGGTGGCGTTCGGGGCCTCGGCCGGGTCGAGGGAGGTGACGGCATGGCCCAGTGCCGGACCGCTGACCTTGACGAGCATCAGGCCGAGGCGCTCGGCGACGTACTCCATGAGGGTCGTCTTGCCGTATCCGGGCGGGGAGAGGAGGAGCAGCAGTCCGCCGGTGTCGGTGCGCTTGGTGTCGCCGGTGGTACCCAGTTGCCTGGCCAGGCTGTCGCCGATGAGCGGCAGGTAGACCTCGTCGACGAGCCGGTTGCGGACGAAGGCGGACATGACGCGCGGGCGGTGGTCGTCCAGGCGCAGACGGTCGCGTTCGGCGGTGACGAGGGCGGCGCGCCGCCGCTGGTAGGCGCGGTGGGCGGGGACGTCCCGCGCGGCGAACCGGGCGGTGCGGGCGAGGAACTCGTCCAGGCGCAGGGGCAGGCGGCCCGCGGTGATGCGCGGGTGGCTGCCCAGCAGACCCGCGGCCGTCGCCGTGAGGGGGGCGTCGCCGTCGTAGCGCGGCAGATCGGGGCAGAGTTCGGCCGCCACGGCCTCGGCCACGTCGCCTGCGGTGAGGTCCGTGCCGGTGGCCGTCGCGTACGAGGACAGCCACGTTTCGACGAGCTGCCGGCGTACGCCCGGGTCGTCCAGCGCGGTCAGGTCGTCGGCGTAGGCGCTCCCGCCGGCGGCGCGGTGGAACTTGTCCAGCAGGGTGCGGGCGCCCGCGCTCAGGACGAACCCGTCGGGACCGGTGGTCAGCTCCTCGACGAGGTAGGAGGCGGCGGCCTCCGCGTACTCACCGCCGATCCGCTGTGCGAGTTCCCGCTCCAGTTCGGCGATGGCGGGTGCCAGGCCGAAGGTGTCCCGGGCGCGGACCAGCGAGCGTGCGCGCCGGGCCCATGTCTGACGTTCCGCGGCGGTGGTGCCATGGGCCCAGTGGAGCTGGGCGGCGGCGCGGGCGGCGGGTTCGTGGCGGAGGGTCCCGGCCGTCTCGTACAGGGGCAGGAGCGCGGTGAGGACGAGCACCGTGTCGTGGTCGTGGACACCGGTGGTGTATCCCTCGTCGTACGCCTCTCGCGCCGCCGTGCGCACCAGGGCGGGGAGGTCCTCGGCCGCCGTGAGGGCGGCCGGGCCGTGTTCGCGCAGCAGGCGGGCGGCGAGGTGCTCGGCGCGGTAGACCTCCGGTGACTCCGAGGGCAGGGGGCGGTGCCAGTGCGCGCGGGTGGCCGCGAAGTCCGGGTCCGTGACCGGGGCGCGGTAGTCGGTGCCGGTGACCGCGAAGGCGAGGCCGTCGTCGTGCGGGACGAGGGCCAGGTCGAGGGGCTGGGTGTTGACGGCGAAGCGGTGGGCGCCGAGGCGGAGGGTGCGGCCGTCGTCGGCGTACAGGTCGGTGCGGTCCCGCAGGGCGCGTTCGGCTTCCTGGCGGGCGGCTTTCAGCCGGCCGTCGAGTTCCTCGGCCCGCACCGTGTCGCCCAGCTCGCGGAGTTCCGCGGCGGTGCGGCGGACCTTGGCCGGCATCGGGTCGGAGGCGAAGTAGGCGGCGATCGCGTCGGCGTCGGGGAGGGTGGCGCAGCGCCGGGTGACCGTCTCCAGGACCCGCGTGGCGGAGGCGGCGAGTTGTCCGGTGCGGCGGGCGCGGGCGTCGGAGAGCGACTGCTTGCGGGCGGTGAAGGCGTCGTAGACCTCGGTGCGCTTGTCCGCGAGGGCGCCGAGGAGGTCGTCGGACTCCGCGAAGCGGGCCTCCAGGTCCTCCAGCCGGGCCAGGAGCCGGGCGAGCTGGTCGTCGCACGCCTGCGGGGTGTCCGCGACCGTGAGGGCGGCGGTGACGGCCTGCGCGAGCAGCGCCGTTTCGGCGGCGAACTCGGCGCGGCCCTCACGCTCGGCCAGCGCGCGGCGGCGCGCGTCCAGGGTGGCCCGGGCCCGGTTGATCCCCGCCAGCACCCCGGCCATGCGCTCCAGGACGGACGTACGGACGGTGGTGTCGCCCATGTCGAGGGCGGCGACGACATCGGTGACCGTGCGCAGGGCGTCGCCGAGTCCGTCCAGCCGGGCGGCCACGGGGCCCGCCTCGGCGACCGTGGAGATCGCCTCCGCGTCGGCGACGAGCCCTTCGACCTCCTGTTCGTGACCGGTGAACGCGTCCTCACGGGCCAGGAAGGCGACGGCCCGCTGCCCGAACGCCGCGAGGTCGGCCTCCGCCGCGGCGGCGAGGGCGTCGACACGGGAGATGTCCGCGTACCGCGTCTCCTTGAGAGTCAGCAGATGGCCGTGGGCGTGCCGCAGCTCGGTCAGCCCGCTCACCCAGGCCGCGGCCTCCTTCGGTGCCTCCCCGCGCAGGCGGCGGACGACGGACGCGATGCGCTCGGCGGCTTCGTCCAGGGCGTCTTCGGCCTGCCGGGCCAGCGCCCGTACGGTCTCGAACTCGGCCAGCACCTGCTCGGCCGTGCCGCGGACCGCGTCCAGCGCGCCCAGCAGGTCGCCCAGATCGGCGTCGGCCAGCCAGTGGTGGGCGTCGGCGGCACGCACACAGGCGGCGACCAGCGCACGGTAGCCCTCGCTGGTCGTGTTGCCCTCCCGGGCCAGGCCGGCGACGGACAGGCAGGCGGCGATGCCGCGCACGAGATCGGCGTTGCCCACCCGGCCCAGCGCGCCGCTCCCCGCCGGAGTGGTCGCGGCGTGAGCGTCGGAGACGTAGGGCGAGCGCCACAGCTGTACCGGATGGACCTGTGCCGGCTCCTCGCCGTCGGCGCGCAGCACCCCGAAGGTGCCGTCGTCGAACAGCGCCCAGCCCCGGCAGGGCAGCGGGTTCGCCATCTCCTTGCGGATGGTGTTGTACGACAGCAGCAGACCGCGGCTCTCCCCGCGCGCCTGGAAGGCGTACAGCACGTCCTCGCCGTTGGGAGAGCGGATCTCCCGCTCGAACTCCAGGCCCTGGGCGGCGATTTCGTACGTCTTGTGGGCGCCCGTGGCCAGGCAGTAGCCGCCGGGGAACACGATGCCCTGGTCGTCGGGCAGGCGGCGGCACGCCTGCCCGATGCCGTCCAGGCGGACGACCGTCCTGGTGAGGGTGTTGAACACCAGGTGGCGGTGGGCGTCCTCCTTGTACGGCCGTACGCGCAGCAGGATCAGGGCGCCCACGCGCGCGTGCGCGATGTCCGCGTCGGCGAGCGCCTGCAGCGGCTCCACGACCGGCTCACCGTGGATCCCCTCACCCGTCTCGGTGTCGTTCTCCAGCTTCACGGTGAGCGTGCCGCCGACGGTGGAGACGTACAGCTCGTCCTGGACGCGGACGTGCGGATGGCGGCCGAGGACGTGGTCCTCGCGGGTCGTCTCGGTCCAGGCGAAGTCGTGGGAGGGCGGGAACACGTCGTCGCGCTCGCCGCGCGCGTCCAGGAACGACGGCCGGCCGGCCTCGTCCAGGGCCCAGCGCAGTACGCGGATGTCCTCGGTCTTCTCGCCCGTGCGGAAGACCGCCAGCAGCCTGCCGTCGAGCCGGCGCAGCCGGAGCAGGCGGGCCTGCCGGTAGTACCGGTGCAGGTCGGCGAATTCCCGCACGAACGCGGCGTCGTCGAGCAGACCGGGTACGGCCGTGTCGGGCAGCGGGTTCAGCTCGCGGTCGTAGAGGGCGAACACGTCGGCCACCGCCGTCCGCGGGCCGAGGCCGGGCCGGTCGGTGGCGCCGACCAGCAGGGCGTCGCCCACGGCCACGGTGTCCCGCGGCACGCACGCGTGCTCCGTGCGCAGGCGCCGGGTGCCGGCCAGCTCCAGCCGTGCCGTGCCGAATTCCTCGACGCGCCGGGTGTTGAGCAGTTCGGCACGGCGGGCGAGTTCGCCGGCCTGCGCGGCGAGCCGGTCGCGCAGCACCTCGTACGTGCCGGCGTCGGCGCTGTCGTGCACGCCGGTCTCCGGGGCGGTGGCCATGGACGGTCGATCCCTTCGAGGAGGTGGCGGCAGGGGGTGGTGCCGGACCTGCCGTCCCCGTGCGGCTCCGGCACCACGCGGTCCCGGTCAGACCCTGGCCGCGCCGTTCAGGGCGGTGAGCGGGGTGTCGGCGAGGCCGAGTTCGCCCGCCTTGTCGAGGAGCTGCTGGAGCTGTCCCGCGTTCGTGCCGCCCGCCTTCATCAGTCGCATCAGCAGGGCGGATACGGTCAGGTCGCGCACGTCGGCCGTCGAGACGGAGCCGAGGACGCGGACGAGGTCGTCGGTGAAGCCCGACGTGCCGTCCAGCCAGGGCTTCGCCAGTGTCCGCGCGGTCTGCGAATTCTCCACGAAGGCGTCGACGCCCTTGCCGAGCGCGATGGAGCCGACCAGCTTGTCGAAGAAGACCGACTCGCCACCGACGATGTTGATGTCGGCGTTCTCCAGGCCGGTGGCGAGGACGGCGGCCTGCGCCTCGGCGACCTTGCGCTGCGCGTCCAGTCCGGCCAGCCGGACGTCCTTCTCCGCCTCCAGCCGCAGCCGGTACTCCTCGTGCCCGCGCGACGCCTCGTCCAGGGCGGCCATCGCGGCGGCCTTCTCGGTGAGGCCGGCGGCCTCCGCCTTGAGCTTCTCGCCGATCGCCTCGGCCTGGGCGAGGGCCTTGGCCCGCAGGCCCTCGGCCTCCGCCCGCAGCCGGGCCCCGGTCGCCTCCGCCTCGGCGCGGCCGGTCTTCTCGACGACCTCGGCCTCCTTGTCGCGGACCTGGACGGCGGCCAGTCCCTCGGCGGCGGCCTCGGCCCGCACGCCCTCGGCGAGCCGCACCTTCGCCTGCGCGTCGAGGTCGGCGGTCTTCAGCCGCGCCTCGGCGAGGGTCAGCTCCTCGGCGGCCCGGTGGGTGGCCGCCTGCTCGGCGGCCTCCGCGGCCTTGATGTCCTTGACCAGCCTCTCCTGCGCCTCGGCCTCCGCGGCGATGACGACGGCCTGCCGCTGCCGCTCGGCCTCCTCGACCGCGCGCAGCTTCTTGATGGCCTCCTCCTGCTCGGCGACCGTGCGGTCCACCGCGACCCGCTCCCGGATGACCTCGGCGATGTCCCGCCGCTCCGCCTCGACCTCCTTCTCGGCGGCGATCCGCGTCAGCTGGGTCTCCCGCTCCCGCGCGATGACCTCCAGCAGCCGGTCCTTCTCGACGCGCTCGTTCTCCACGGCGATGACCCGCTCGCGGTTCTTCGCCGCGACGGCGACCTCCCGGGCCTGGTTCTCCCGCTGCACGCCGAGCTGCTCCTCGGTGCGCAGGAAGGCGGACTGGGCGCGCAGCCGCTCCTCCTCCACCACCCGGGCGGTCTCGGCCTCCTCGCGCGCCCGGGAGGTCTCGATCTCCCGCCGCTGCTTGATCTCGGCGTCGGCCTGCCGGCGCTCCAGCTCCAGGATGGCCTCGCGGGCGTCGACGTTCTGCCGGGTGATCTCCTTCTCCTCGGTGCGCTGGTACTCGTTGGTGCGCACGTGCTCGATCGTCGTCAGCTCGGTGATCTTCCGGATGCCCTGGGCGTCGAGGACGTTGGCCGGGTCCAGCTGGGTCAGCGGCGTCTGCTCCAGGTAGTCGATCGCCGCGTCCTCCAGGTGGTAGCCGTTGAGGTCGACGCCGATCAACTCGATGATCTTGTACCGGAGTTCCTCGCGCTGGGTGTACAGGTCGGTGAAGTCCATCTGCTTGCCGACCGTCTTCAGCGCCTCGGAGAACTTCGCGTGGAACAGCTCCTGGAGCGTACGCTGGTCGCTGGCCCGCTGGGTACCGACGGCCTGGGCGACCTTGATGACGTCCTCCACGGTCTTGTTGACCTTGACGAAGAACGAGATCCGTATGTCCGCGCGGATGTTGTCCCGGCAGATCAGCCCTTCCTTGCCGGCCCGGGTGATCTCGATCGTCTTCACCGAGATGTCCATCACCTCGGCCTTGTGCAGCACCGGCAGCACGACCTGCCCGGTGAAGGTCACGTCGACCTTGCGCATCCTGGAGACGATCAGCGCCTTGCCCTGCTCCACCTTGCGGAACAGCCGGGAGAGGACCAGCAGGCCCACCGCCACGAGCAGGAGGAGGGCGACGGCGAGCACGCCGATGACAGACATGGCATACGTCCTTGAGGCAGTGGGCGGTCGAAGGGACAGCCGCGCGTCGGTGAACGGTGCACCGCTTCGGCATGCGTCCCGGTGCCGGACCACCTGCCGGTGTCCGGCATCGGAGCCCCCCGCAGTGCTCCCCGCGGCCCATGATGAGGGACCGGCGCACGCCCGCGCATTGCCGGTGTCCGGCAGTCTTCACTAGGGTCTGCATGCCGGTGACCCACCAAGAAGGCGTCATCGGCGCGTCAGGATCCGGGGGGGGCGGCGTGACAGGGCGGGACATTCCCGAGCAGTATCTGGACGGCTATGCCGCCATCCTGGCCGAGGTCTCGGCCACGGGCCGCCGTCTCACCCGGGAGGAGATCGCCTCCCGGCGGGCCCTGGGCGAGCAGGCGGCGGAGGCGGGCTACGGGCTGCGGTCCCTGGTCAGCGCCCACCTGACCGCCGCGCGCGCCGTGCGGCCGCCTGCCCGCGGCTCGGCCGACGGCACCCTGGCAGCCGTGCACCAGGTGATAGACGCCTTCGCCGAGGGCTACGAACGCGCCCAGCGCATCGCCGTGCGCCAGGAGGAGGCGGCGCGCCGGGAGTTCATCGACGACCTGCTCTACGGCCGCAGCGACCTCGGCCGTCTCGCCGAACGCGCCGAACGCTTCGGCCTGCGCCTCTCCCGCGCCCACGCCGTCGCCGTCGCCGAGGGCCCGGTGGCCTACGCGGAGGGCGCACCGGTGGCCCGACGGGTGGAGCAGGCGCTGCTGGCCCGCTTCGGCAACCGGGACGTGCTGCTCACCACGAAGGACGGCCGGCTGCTGTGCGTCGCCCCCGGCCACGAGGACGAGGTCCTGCCCTGCTTCGCCGGACAGGCCCGTGCCGCCATCGGCGGCGGCACGGTGGCGATCGGCCGCCCGCAACCGGGCCCGGGCGGAGTCGTCCAGTCCTACGAGGAAGCCCTCAACACCCTGGAGCTGGCGCGGCGGCTGGGCCTGGACGACCCGGTCCTGCGCGCCGCCGACCTCCTCGTCTATCCCGTCCTGACCCGCGACCGGCAGGCCATGGCCGACCTCGTCCTCGGCGCCCTCGGCCCGCTCACCACGGCACGCGGCGGCGCCGAGCCGCTCCTCGACACGCTCACCGCCTACTTCGAGTCCGGCTGCGTCGCCGCCGAGGCCGCCCGCCGCCTGTCGCTCAGCGTCCGGGCCCTGACCTACCGCCTGGCACGCATCCACCAACTCACCGGCGCCGACCCGGCCGACCCCGCCCACCGCTACATGCTGCAGACCGCGGTCATCGGCGCCCGGCTGCTGGACTGGCCGGCCAAGGAACTCTGAGAGGGACCGCGGGCGGCCCCGAAGAGGGCGCCGGGTTGTCCGAGTGGATGCCTTATCGGGCCTATGCCCCCTTCGGCATGGCCCGTGGAAGCAGGAACAGTTCACCGGCGCCGAGGAGGGTGAGCAGTCTGGCGACCGGGGGGCTGGCCGCGTCGACGGTGACGGTCTTGTTCTGGCTCATCGCCCGTCGGCGCAGGTCCAGGAGGAGGTTGAGGCCGGCGCAGTCGCAGAAGCCGACGCCGCCGAGATCGAGGTCCAGGCCGGTGGCCGAGTCGGCCAGCGACTGGAAGAGGTCGGGCCACAGGGAGCGGGCGGAGTCGAGGTCGAGTTCGCCCAGGACCGTCACCCGGATCCGGCTCCCGCGCGGAGCGTACGCGGCGGTCGCCGCACCTCCAGGACCTCTGGAACCGGAGACCGCCGTGGGTGTGGCGCTGTGGACAAGGCCGTACATGGTCACTCCCGCCTCTGCTCGCCGACGTCTACGGCGGCGCCGCCCGCCCGACTGGCACACGTCCATCGTTACATGAACAGTAATACGTGTTTCTGGATGCGTGAAAGTGGGGTTGGGTAAACTCGGGGCATGGACGGAGTGCCCGAGTCACACACTGGTTGGACCTTCCTGACGAACCACGCCCGCGTACTCGCCGCCATCGCGGACAATCAGAACGCGCGCATCCGCGACATCGCGGCGCACTGCCGGCTCACCGAGCGTGCCGTGCAGAAGATCATCGCCGACCTCGAACGGGACGGTTACCTCTCGCACCGGCGGGAGGGGCGCGGGAACACCTACCGGATCGATCCCACGCAGATCCTCCGTCATCCCACCGAGGCGAACCAGGGCCTGACGGTGGCCGCGCTCCTCTCCCTGCTCGTCCAGGACGAGGCCGACCGCAGCGACCAGCCCGGCCGGCAGCACGCGACGGCCTGACCCTCCGGCGCGGCGGCCGGCGCGCCCTCGCGGTGACGCTCGGGTTCGGCGTCCGCGTTCGCCCCGCGGCCCGACGGCCGCGATCCGCGCCGCCCGCGTCCACCGGAGACGTCCGCGGCGCCCTGCCGCCCCCTGATGCGGGTTCGCGGGTTCCGGCAGTGCTCTTCGACATCCAGCGGGTCCGGGTCCGGCACGTGTCGCCTTCGGCGCGCTCCACGAGTGATCGCCGACCCCCGTTCGGGGGACAGCGCGTCTATCCCGGCGGCGCCGGGGCATCGCTGGCACTGACCGTACCGGTACCCGACAGAAGGAAACCCCTGTGTCTCTTCGTTCCGTCACGGCGGCCGTCGGCGCCGCCTGCAGTGCCTTCGTCCTGCTGCTGGCCGTTCCGGGCGCGGCCACCGCGGCGACCGGCCAGTTCCGCTACACCTACACCACCGCGGAGGGGTACGACGCCGTCGGCTTCCTGAACAACCCGGCCGGCCGCGCGTGCGTCAACCTCCCCACGCCCGCCGCCGCACCCGGAACGGTGTCCAGGGCGCCGAAGAACCTCACGAACGCCACCGCCACCGTCTTCCTCGACGCCGACTGCGAGGGCGACGCCTACTACACCCTGCGGCCGGGCGCGGGAGCGTCCGAGCGCCTGCTGCTGCGCTCCGTCGTCTTCTCCTGAACGGCCGGCCCCGGGTGCGGTGACCGGCCCGGGGCGGTGATGTGGGCTTCGTCTCCCGCCCGGGGTTCGGTGGGTTTTCAGGGGGTCTGTCCGATGGCCGCGACAGCGGGTGCGAACGGTGCGTCGTACGAGGTCAGGGGGCTGCCGGTGGACCGGCCGGCGGTAAGGCCGCGGGCCTGGGAGGCAATATCTGTGGTGGCGACATGAGAAATCGACTCGGCACGCGATACGTATTCCCGCGACCACGGGCGGGGGCGAAATTCCGGACCGCGCAGGGGCCGCCTCGGCGTGCTAGTGTCGTCATCAGTTGCAGGTGTGGTTGCCAGAAGGTTTTTCCGACGGCTGATCATCACGGCGACATGGAATGCGCACAAGGCGTGTTCCTGGCACCGTCTCCGAAGGAGAAACAAAATGGCTACCGGTACCGTGAAGTGGTTCAACGCGGAAAAGGGCTTCGGCTTCATCGAGCAGGACGGCGGCGGCCCCGACGTCTTCGCCCACTACTCGAACATCGCCGCCCAGGGCTTCCGTGAGCTGCAGGAAGGCCAGAAGGTGTCGTTCGACATCGCGCAGGGCCAGAAGGGCCCGACGGCCGAGAACATCGTCACCGCCTGATCCGCGGAAGCGACGCATTCTTCACAGCTGGGGCCCGCACCTTGGGGTGCGGGCCCCGGCTCGCTTTATTTCCAGGGCAATTCTGCCCTGTCATTTTCGGCCCGTTCTCGCGATTCTCTGCGCCGCTCGTTCTGCCGCGGAAACTCCTTGATACGCGCCCGCATCGAGGAAGGTTCCGCATGAACCGCACAGCCAACAACTCGCGCACGAGTTCCCCGCGCACTCGTACCACCCGCTCGTACGACCGCTCCGGCGGAAACGGCGGCGGCCGCTCCGGTGCCCCGCGCCGCTCCGGCGGCTCGGGAAACCGACAGCCCGTGCGGGGCGAGTTCGCGCTGCCGAAGACGGTGACGCCCGCGTTGCCCGCCGTCGAGACGTTCGCCGATCTCGACATGCCGGCGCCGCTGCTGGCCACCCTGCGCGAGGAAGGCGTGACCGCGCCGTTCCCGATCCAGGCGGCGACCCTGCCGAACTCCCTGGCCGGCCGTGACGTACTGGGCCGCGGCCGTACCGGGTCCGGCAAGACCCTCGCCTTCGGGCTCGCGGCACTGGCCCGTACGGCGGGCCGGCGCGCCGAACCGCGCCGGCCGCTGGCCCTGGTCCTCGTCCCCACCCGCGAGCTGGCCCAGCAGGTCACCGACGCGCTGACGCCCTACGCCCGGTCCGTGCGCCTGCGGCTCGCCACCGTCGTCGGCGGGATGTCCATCGGCAGGCAGGCCGGCGCGCTGCGCACCGGCGCCGAGGTCGTCGTCGCGACGCCCGGCCGGCTCAAGGACCTCATCGAGCGGGGGGACTGCCACCTCGCCGACGTCGGCATCACGGTGCTCGACGAGGCCGACCAGATGACCGACATGGGCTTCATGCCCCAGGTCACCGCCCTGCTCGACCAGGTCCGCCCGGACGGCCAGCGGATGCTGTTCTCGGCCACCCTGGACCGCAACGTCGACCTGCTGGTGCGCCGCTACCTGACCGACCCGGTGGTGCACTCCGTCGACCCGTCGGCCGGTGCCGTCAGCACGATGGAGCACCACGTGCTGCACGTGCACGAGGCCGACAAGCACCGCACGACCACCGAGATCGCGGCCCGGGACGGCCGGGTCATCATGTTCCTGGACACCAAGCACGCGGTGGACCGGCTGACCAAGCACCTGCTGAACAGCGGTGTCCGCGCCGCGGCCCTGCACGGTGGCCGCTCGCAGCCGCAGCGCACCCGGACCCTGGCGCAGTTCAAGGACGGTCACGTCACCGTCCTGGTGGCCACGAACGTCGCGGCGCGCGGCATCCACGTCGACAGCCTCGACCTGGTCGTCAACGTGGATCCGCCCAGCGACCACAAGGACTACCTGCACCGGGGCGGCCGTACGGCCCGCGCCGGGGAGTCCGGCAGCGTCGTCACCCTCGTGACCCCCGCCCAGCGCCGCGGCATGACCCGGCTGATGGCCTCGGCCGGCATCACCCCGCACGTCACCCCGGTCCGCTCGGGCGAGGCGGAGCTGAGCCGCATCACCGGCGCCCAGGCGCCCTCCGGGGTCCCGGTGGTCATCACCGCGCCCGCCGTGGAACGCCCCCGCCGCGCGTCCGGGTCCGCGCCGTCCCGCAACCGCCGCGGCCGTGCCGGGCAGGGGGGCCGGCCCGCGCAGGGCCGTCCCGCCGGCGCGGGGACGCGGCGCGGGGCCCAGCGGCGGCCCGGCACCGAGTCGGCCGCGTAGCCCGGAGCAGTCTCCCGCCCCCGCCCGGAGCCCTCGTGGTCTCCCCCGCGGCCTCCCGCTCCCGGAAGGCGCGAGGGGCCCCGTCCCCCACCGAAGGAGTCACCCTTGACGCCTGCACGGACACAGCACCGCGTTCCGGACCCCGCTCCCGTGGGCGGGGGCGGGGACGGCGAAGGGCACGGTCCCCGGGTCTGGGACGACATGACCGTCGAGGTGGCCCTGGCCGTCATGGCGGGTGCCCGGGTCGAGTACCTGACCGTGTGCGACGCGGACGACCGGAGCACGGGCCTGATCACCCGGGTCCGGCTCGCCGGCCTCCGCGACAGCCCGGCGTACACGGACCGGATCCGGCTGCGGGACGTCCTCGACGGATCGCCGTGCCCGTCCGGCGCCCGCCCCGGTGACGCCGGTGCGCACGGCCGGGCTCCCGGCGCGCTCGCCCTCACGGGCTGATCCGGCCGGTCCCGGGCGGCCCGTTCCCCCCTCCCCCGTCTTCTCCCCTGTGAGGCATCATGCGCTGTGTCATCGCCCGGTACCCGTTCGACCTGACCCGGACCGGGGTGCTGGACTCGATGAAGGACGTCAAGCCCGAGCCGGTCACGGGCGCGTCGGTGACCATCGGCCGCCGTCGCTACCCCGTCAAGCAGGTGGGCCGGATCCTCACCCGGCGGGCCATGACGCGCCTCGGGTTCACCTGCCACGACGGCCCCCGGGCCGCGGCCGAGGGCGCTCCCGCTGGGCTCCGGGCCGCGTCGGCGCTGCTCGGCGGCGCCGGCACCGCCACCGCGGCCGTGTGAGGAAGGGCGGGAAACCGCCCCCGGGAAAGTGACGGGGGCCCTCCTCCCCACTTCCGGCAGGGCCCCCCCTCCCCTCTCCCCCCCCCCCCGGAAAACCCGCCCAGTAGAGGGACCCAGGGGGGGGCCCAGGGAGGGG